>JAGWOU010000045.1 GCA_028870815.1 Rhodospirillales bacterium
AATTATTGGGGCGAAGGGGCGACAACGCTGGAATGGGCCGTGCCCAGCCCGGCGCCGCACCATACTTTCGAAGATGTGCCGATCATCCGTTAGGAGAAGTTTTGTCCGACCGCGTTTCCAATTTCCTGCATGACGCTGTTTCCGCCCCGCATTTGGGGGCGGAGCCGAAAGACTGGCTGGCGCTGCTCAAACCCCGTGTGGTCTCGCTGGTGGTGTTCACCGGAGCTATTGGGCTCGTTATTGCCCCTGGCCATATTAACCCGCTATTGGCGGTGGTTGCCATTTTCTGTATCGCGCTGGGCGCTGGCGCGGCCGGGGCGATCAACATGTGGTACGACCGCGATATCGACGCGATCATGCGCCGGACCACCACACGGCCGATTCCGGCGGGCAAGATCGAGCCGGGCGGGGCGCTGGGCTTTGGCATTGTGCTTTCGGTGATCTCGGTGCTGCTGCTGGCGATGGCGACAAATCTCTGCGCTGCCGGGGTGCTGGCGTTCTCGATCTTCTATTATGCCGTGATTTACACGATCTGGCTGAAGCGCCGGACGCCGCAGAACATCGTGATCGGCGGTGGGGCGGGGGCGTTTCCGGCGGTGATCGGCTGGGCGGCCGTGACCGGGCATATTGGCCTGTTGCCGATGCTGTTGTTCCTGATCGTGTTTTTCTGGACGCCGCCGCATTTCTGGTCGCTCTCGCTTTACGCCTGCACCGATTACGAGAAGGCGGGTGTGCCGATGCTGCCGGTGGTGAAGGGGGCGCGCCATACGCGCTGGAACGTGTTTGTTTATACGCTGCTGCTGTTTCCCTTGGCGCTTTCGCCCTGGTTCCTGGGGCTGGCGGGGCGCATTTACGGCGCGACGGCCTTCGTGCTGGGGGCTGCCTTCCTCTACTTCGCCTGGGGCGTGCTGCGCGATGAGCAGGATGCCAAAGGTGTGAGCCTGACCAAGGACCAGCCGGCGCGCGCCGCATTCAAATTCTCGATCCTGTATCTGTTCCTGCTTTTTGCCGCCATCGCGGTGGACCGGTTGGTATGATGGCGGCGTCGCAGGAGGAACGGGATTATGCGAAAGATCGGATGCCGCGTGTCGAAATCGTCGAATCGCATTGGAGCGACGCGCAGAAGGCGGAATTTTTGCGCCGCAGGCGGGCGCGCAATTTCCTGCTGCTGGCGGCCCTTGGCGGGTTTTGCCTGATTATCTATGTAATTGCGATGGTGAAACTGCACGAATACGGGCAGATGTGGTGACCATAGCCTGACGGTAACGGCCAAGAAAAAGGGAGGCAAGAATGAGCGGCACGGTTCATACCGCGACAGACCAGGTGAAGGGCACAGTGCCCCACCCGTACCATCTTGTTGACCCCAGCATCTGGCCGCTTTGCGGGGCCGCCGCGGCGATGGTGACATTTGCTGGCATCATTCTCGCCGCGCATTTCCGCAGTTTCATCGTGCTCGCCATTGGCGGTGTGGCGGATGTGAGCGTCATGTATCTGTGGTGGCGGGATGTGGTTAAGGAAGCCCGCACGCCGGGGCTGCACAAGATCGTGACGCAAGTGGGTCTGCGCTATGGCATGGCGCTGTTCATCTCGTCAGAGGTGATGTTCTTCGTCTCCTTCTTTTGGAATTACTTCAATTATTTCTTCTACCCGGACAAAATGGGCACCGCCTTCGCGCCGGTCTGGCCGCCGCAGGGTATCACCACCATCGACCCGTTTGCGATTCCGCTGTTCAATACCATGGTGCTGCTGCTCTCCGGCACCACTATCACCTGGGCGCATCATGCGTTGCTTGAGGATGATCAGAAGAATCTGGTGCGCGGGTTGGGGGTTACCATTATCCTGGGCCTGATGTTCCTGTGCGGGCAGGCCTGGGAATATACGCATTCGCCCTTTCCGTTTTATCATGGCGGCATTTTCGCGTCCTCCTTCTTTATTGCTACGGGCTTCCACGGCGCGCATGTGATTATCGGCACGCTGTTCCTGATCGTCTGTTTCTTCAGGGCGCGGGCGGGGCAATTCACCAAGGAGCGGCATTTCGGGTTCGAGGCGGCGGCCTGGTACTGGCATTTCGTGGACGTGGTGTGGCTGTTCCTGTTCGTGTGCATCTATTACCTTGGCCGCAGCGCGATTACGGCAGGCTAAGGCGCGCGGGGATGGCGGGGCGGCCGCGCGCGAAATATAGAGGCTGAATTGCGGCGGCTGATTGCCCCTGGCCTAACGGCGCTCGTTTTTTTCTGCCTGTTTATCGTGCTGGGCGTTTGGCAGCTGCACAGGCTGAAATGGAAGGAAGGCATCATCGCTGAAATCCGCGCGGCGCAGGTGGCGCCGCCGGTGACGATGCCTGAGACGCCAAGCCCGTTCGAGAAAGTGTTTGTCACCGGCACCTGGGTGCCCGGGAAAGCAGCACTTTACGGGCAGATTGTGCATGACACGCCGGTTGGGCCTGTCTCCGGCGGGGAGTTGATCATGCCCCTGCGCCGCCCCGATGGGCAGATTTTGCTCGTGGATTTGGGGTGGATGCAGGAATCCGTGCCCGTGCCCCTGGCCAACCCGCCGGCTGTGCCCTCGGGCTATATTCACGCCAGCATAGATCGCGATTTTTTTTCGCCCCCGGATGACCCCGCCAAGGGGCATTACTACACGCTGGACCCGGCGGTGATCGGCAAGGGGATGGGTCTTGAGAATGTGGCACCCTATATGCTCATCGCCATGGGACCGAAGCCGCCGCCGGGCAGCCCCCTGCCGCAACCCGCACAGGATTTGCCGACCCCGCCGAATAACCATTATGGATATGCGCTCACCTGGTTCGGCTTCGCCGGAGTTCTGGTGTTCGAATTCATCTTTATCGCCCGCAGAAGGTTGCTGACGTCATGAGCGCATATGAGGCATTGAAAGAATCCTTCCACCGTATTGCCTGCCTGGATGAAGCGGGCGCGATGCTAAGCTGGGATGCCGCGGCGATGATGCCGGAGGGCGGGGCGGATGCGCGCGGCGAGCAGATGGCGGTGCTGGCGGGGCTGAGCCACGAGTTTCTCTGCGCGCCGGAGATGGGCGAGAAGCTGGCCCAGGCGCATACCGAAGCCGGCTGGGACAGCGAAAACCTGACCTTGATGAAAGAGGCGCATCTGCGCGCCACCGCCCTGCCACGAGACCTCGTGGAAGCGCAAGTGCGCGCGGCCCGGGCCTGCGAGACCATCTGGCGCGCGGCGCGTAAAAACAGCGATTTCGGTGCTGTGCGGGACGCGCTAGCGGAGGTGGTGCGCCTGACGCGCGAGGGTGCGGAGATTCTGGGCCAGGCGCTGGGGCTTTCCCCTTATGACGCGCTGATGAGCCAGTACCAGCGCGGAATTGATGCTGAACAGGCCGGGATGATTTTCACGCGTTACGAGGCGTTTTTGCGCGAGGCGTTGCCCCGGGCGGAGGCATTGCAAGCCGGGCGCCAGCAGGTGGCGCTGCCGCCTGGGCCTTACCCCGAGGCGGTGCAGGCGGAACTGGCGCGCGCGCTGGCGGCGGGGGCAGGGCTGAATTTCAATGCCGCGCGGCTGGATATTTCCACGCATCCATTTTGCGGCGGCACGCCCACCGATATCCGCATCACCACGCGCTATGACGAGGCGGATTTCTGCGCGGCGCTGATGGGTGTGCTGCACGAGACAGGCCATGCGCTCTACGAGCAGAATCTGCCCGTGGCGTGGCGGCGCCAGCCGGTGGGCGCGGCGGCGGGCATGGCGATGCATGAAAGCCAGTCCCTCATTGTCGAGATGCAGGCGGTGCGCTCGGACGCCTATCTTTCTTATCTGGCGCCCTTGGCCTCCAGCAGTTTTGGCAAAGAGATCACGCCCGCCGCGCTGAAGCACAGGCTGCGCCGGGTGGAGCGCAGTTTCATCCGCGTGGAGGCGGATGAGATGACCTATCCGGCGCATGTGTTGCTGCGGTTCCGGTTGGAGCAGGCGCTGCTTTCGGGCGATCTGGCCGTGGCGGATCTGCCGGGCGCCTGGAATGAGGGGTTTAAGGCCCTGCTGGGCATCACCCCGCCGGATGATGCGCGGGGCTGCTTGCAGGACATCCATTGGTTCGATGGCGCGATCGGCTATTTCCCGTCTTACACGCTGGGTGCGATGGCCGCCGCGCAGTTGATGGAAGCCGCCAGGAAGGCGTTGCCGGATTTGGATGGGGCCTTGGCGCAAGGCGACCTTTCGCCGCTTATCACCTGGCTTTCGGCGCATGTGCATGAGCGCGGGGCCTCCGCCGGTTTTAACGAAATTCTGCGCGCCGCGACAGGAGAGGCTTTGAATCCGGCGTATTTCGAGGCGCATCTGACGGCGCGCTACCTCAGCTGATGCGCGGCGCCGCGCTCAGCCTGCTGCGCAGCCGGAGCGAGCGCGCTGAGGTGACGCAGGTTGAGTTGTTCTTCGATCTGATCTTCGTGTTTGCCGTCACGCAGGTTTCGGCGTTCCTGCGCGCGCATATGAGCGTGCCGGGGGGTGTTCAGGCATTGATGCTGTTCGCCGCCATGTGGTGGGCCTGGGTTTACACGAGCTGGGTCACAAACTGGATCGACCCCGTGCTGCGGCCGGTGAAGCTGCTGATGCTGGGCTTGATGTTTTGCGCTTTGCTGCTGGCGGCCTCTGTGCCGGAGGCGTTTGCCGCCAGGGGGGTGGGCTTCGCGGCGGGGCTGTCCGCCATGAATCTTGGGCGTTCTGGCTTCATGCTTTGGGCGTTGCGGCGGCACGACGTAAGAAATTACCGGAACTTCCAGAGGATTTTTACATGGCTTGGCGTTGGCGCGGTGCTATGGCTGGCCGGTGCGGTGCTGGCGGAGCCAGAGCGCCTGTGGCTGTGGGCTGTTGCTCTGCTGGTCGATTTCATAGGTCCCGCCACGGGATTTTTTGTGCCGGGGCTTGGGCATTCAACAACACAAGACTGGCAGGTGGATGCGCGGCATATGGCGGAACGCTGCGCCGCGTTTGTGCTGATCGCGCTTGGCGAATCCGTAACCGTCACGGGTGCTGGTTTCTCTGAGTTGCGCTGGGGCGACGCGACATTTGCGGCGGCTTGTTGCGCCCTGCTGGCCGCGGCGGCCCTTTGGTGGATTTATTTTGACGATGCGGCGGAGCGCACCGCCAATGCCTTCGCGGAAGCCAGCGATGTAGGCCGGGTGGCCCGCGCGGCCTATACTTATGCGCACGGGCTGTTGATTGCTGCGATTATCGCGATTGCGGCGGGAAACGCGTTTTTACTGCAAAAACCTATGGATGTGCCGACATTAGGGCAGGGGCTGTTGTTGTTGGGCGGCCCGGCGGCGTTTCTTGTTGGCAATGGTATTTTCCGGTGGTTGCTGCATCCGCGCTTTCCGCCCTCTCATATTTGCGGTCTCGGGGTTTTGGCGGTTGCCGCCATACTCTCGCCGTGGTGCGATCTGCTGGTGCTGAGCGCGGGTGGGTTGGCCGCGTTGCTGGTGACGATTTTCGTTTCATATAATTTGGTGGCACGAGCATGAGCATTATCTTCGCTCCCATCACCGGAAAGGGCGGTGCTGTTGCCACGCTGCGGCTTTCCGGCGCGGGAAGCTTTGAAATTATCAAGATTTTGGCAGGTGAATTGCCCGCTCCGCGCCATGCCAGTCTGCGGCGTCTGCGGTTTGAGGGGCAGGTTTTGGATGAGGCGCTGGTGGTGTTGTTTCCTGCGCCGAGCAGCTTCACCGGTGAGGATGTGGTGGAACTTTCCATCCATGGCGGCCGCGCGGTGCTGGCGGTGGTGAGTGCCGCGCTGGTGGCGCTGGGTGCCCGCCCGGCTGAGCCTGGCGAGTTTTCCCGGCGCGCCTTCGAAAACGGGCGGATGGATTTGTTGCAGGCGGAGGCAATGGCGGATCTCATTGCTGCCGAGACCGAGGCGCAGCGCGCGCAAGCGTTGGATGGCCGGCTGCACATGGCATGCATGGACTGGCGGGAGCGGCTGCGGCAGTTGATGGCACGGCAGGAGGCATTGATCGACTTCCCCGACGAGGATTTGCCGCCCGAGGTGGAAGCGGAGTTGCGTGGTGGTATCAGCGCCTTGCGCGATGAGATGCAGACGGCGCTGCATGCGGCCCCGGCGGCGGAGCGGCTGCGCGAGGGGTTGGAGTTTGTGATTCTTGGGCCGCCCAATGCGGGCAAGTCCACACTGCTGAACGCGTTGGCGGGGGAGGATGTGGCGATTGTCTCCGATATTCCCGGCACCACGCGCGACGCCGTGGGCGTGCGGGTGGATCTTGGCGGTGTGCCGGTGCACTTAACTGACACAGCCGGAGTGCGGGAGACGGAAGACGTGATCGAGGCCGAGGGCGTGCGCCGGGCGAAGGCCAAGGCAGCGCGTGCGGATTTCGTGATTCTGGTGGCAGCACCGGGGGAGGATTTCGTGGCGCCACCCGCCGGTGCGCCGGTGCTACGCGTCTGCACCAAGGCGGATATAGAAGCAAACAGCGCGGCGTTTTGCGTTTCCGCGAAAACCGGGCAGGGCATGGCGGCGCTGCGCGCGCGGCTGGCGGAGGAAGCACATGTATTGACGGACCGGCAAGGGGCGGCGGCGCCCGCCCGCCCGCGCCAGGTGGCCTGTGTGCGGGATACGGTGATGGCGCTGGATATGGCGCTGGAAGTGGATGAGCCGGAATTGCGCGGGGAGGAATTGCGGACCGCCGCGCAGGCTTTGGCGCGACTGGCGGGCGGCATTGGGGTGGAGGAGATTCTTGATGCCGTGTTCTCGGGGTTTTGCATCGGGAAATAGTTACGACAAAGGATTAACCTCCAAAGCCGCCAGCCCGGCCCAGCTTGTGGCGCTGAGCGATGGCCGGCGGTAATAGTTGAAGGGTTGCACGGGCACGTTTTTTTGCAGCGCCGGCCCAACCGTAAGCCCCGTGCTGAGCATGGGTGAGACTGTGGCGTACACATAGCCTTGCGGCGAGATATTCGCTGAGATGGTCTGCAGGAATATCTCCGCCAGCGGATTTTTCATGCGTTTCAACGCCAGGGCGGCGAAACCCGTGCCTTCCAGCCAGATGCCCTGGCCGGCGCTGGAAAACCCGATTCCCGCCCCGTGGCGCAGCGCTTTGATGGCATTCGCGGCGCTGGCAGCATCGCCCAGCCCGGCAAGATAAGGCCAGATGCCGGCATCTGCCGCCACCATCGCGCCCGGCTTGCCGCTTGGCGTCAGGCCGGTTTTGAACAGCCCGGCCTGCGCGTCGTAAGCGGCATGAACAAAGGCGGCGGCGTGGCCGGAATCCTCGGCGCGGCCAAGTTTCTTGAAGGCCACGGCAAGGTCCAGGTTCTGCTCGGTGCTTTCCCAGGTAAGTTTCTGCTGGCTGGGGTCGTAGCCGTAAAACCCGCCATAATAGCCCATTGGGGCGCGGAGCTGCTCGTCCAGAAAATTGCCGGCCTTGTTGGCCGGGGTCGTCATACCCAAAGCCGCCCAGAGCAGCATGGCCCAGGCGACAGGTCCGGTATCGGTGCCGACTTGATAGGGGTCCTCATCCCACTGGTTGGTTTTCTGGTTCCAGAAGCCCGGCAGTTTGGCGGGAATTGTCATCGGCCCGGCGGCATAGCCATTGCGCAGGCGGCCATCGGTGAATTTGCGGTCATGCGCCTGGGCGATGGTAAGCGCGTGGCCGATACGCAATGCCTCCGGCTTGTGCCCGGCGGCCAGCAGCAGCAGGCCCGCTAATGCGTTGTCGTACACATAGGCGGCGTTGCCTTGGGTTAAGTCAAACGCATCAGCCCCGGGCCCCGTATTCACGAGATAGGAGTTAAGCAGCACCGGGCCGTCGCCCAGCGCCGCCATTTGGCCCAAAATCGCCTGCACAAAGCCGCCGGCCAGGCTTGTTTGCGCCCGCGCCAAGGCGGGCAGGGCCAGCGCGCCGGCGGTGAAGGCCCGGCGGGTTAGGCTAGTCAAGAATTTCCGCGAGCAGCTCGGCTGTGCGGCCATTG
The DNA here is from genome assembly GCA_028870815.1 of Rhodospirillales bacterium. Classification (GTDB taxonomy): domain Bacteria; phylum Pseudomonadota; class Alphaproteobacteria; order Acetobacterales; family Acetobacteraceae; genus Acidocella. The sequence goes on from JAGWOU010000045.1 coordinate 7,959, forward strand.
GCGATGGTCGCGGCGCGGGTGTCGTAATGAATGCCGTCCACCCGGGCGAAAGCATGCTGCACGTTGGGGTAGATGAAGGCATCCACCCACTCGTTTTCCTCAATGCCGCCGAGCAGCTTGTCGCGGCTGGCTTCGGGGAAATACTCGTCCAGCTCCGCGATATGCAGCATCAGCGGTGATGCGACCTCCTCGAATTCCGGCAGCAATTCGTCCAGACCCACCCCGTAATAGGAGATGTTCACGTCTGAATCGGAACGCGCCGCCATCATCACCGCCAGGCGCCCGCCCAGGCAGTAGCCGATGGTGCCGGCATTGCCGTTGCAGCCCGGCAGCGTGCGCGCGGCGGCCAGGGTGGTGACGAGATCCTCAACGCCCTTCTGCTGGTCAAACCGGTTCATGAGGCCGATGGCTTTCTTCCACTCGGCTTCGGTTTTGTCCGAAATATTCACCCCTGGCCGCAACCGCCAGTACAGATCCGGCGCAATGGCGATGAAGCCCTGGTCGGCGAGGTTTTGCGCGGTCTCGCGCAGGGAGTCGTTCACGCCGAAAATTTCCTGGATCACCACCACGGCGCCCGCCGATGTTTTGCCTTGCGGCTCCCAGACGAAGGCCGAGAATTCGCCGCTGTTGTCTGCGGCTTTCAATGTGATTTCGCGCATCCTGGTCTCCGTGTTGGTGGGAGCCCGGCCGGAATGGCCGGACAATGCCTCGGGATATGGGGCCCGCGCCTTATAACGGAAGACCGGCGATGGGGAAAACGCCCCGCCGGGTTAGATGTAATGCTCGGCCAGCGGCGCAAAACCGTTGAAGCCTTGGCTGGCATAGCTTGTCACGTAAGCGCCGGTATCGTGGACCAGCACCGTGTCGCCGGATTGCAGACCCAGGGGCAATTGGTAGGGGGTTTTCTCGTACATCACGTCAACCCCGTCGCAGGAGGGGCCGGCGAGAACGACCGGGCCAGTTGCGCCTTCGCCAGCCGTAACACGGTAGCGGATGGCCTCGCCCTCGGTTTCGGCCAGCCCGCCGAAACGGCCGATATCCAGATACACCCAGCGGCGCTCATCCTCCGGCATGCGGCGGCAGACCAGCACAGCCTCCGCCGCCACCACACCGGCATTGCCGACCATGGAACGGCCGGGCTCGATGAGGATGTCCGGCAGGTCGTTGCCGAAATGCTGGCGCATCGCGCCCATGATGGCGGCGCCGAATTCATCATGCTCGGGCACGTCTTCCTGGTAGCGGGTGGGGAAGCCGCCGCCGAGATTGAGCATTTGCATTGGCAGGCCGGCGTTTTTCAGGTCCGTGAACAGCATCGCCACTTCGGCGATGGCGAGTTCATAGGCCAGCGTGCCGGTCTGCTGGCTGCCCACATGGAAAGAGAGCCCGTGCGGC
>JAGWOU010000478.1 GCA_028870815.1 Rhodospirillales bacterium
GGTGTTCATGGCGGTGGTTATCGTCTGCGCCACCATCGCCTTTACCGCCGAGGGCTGGAGCCTGGGCGACGCCTTCTATTTCGTGATCATCACGGTTTTCACCGTGGGATATGACGAGGTGCACCCGCTCGTCACACCTGAACTCAGGGCCATCACCCTCGCCACCATCATGCTTGGCTGCACGGGCATGATCTTCCTCACCGGCGCGCTGGTGCAGTTCATCACCTTCGGGCAGATCCAGCAATTATTAGGAAACAGGCGGATGAAAACGCAGATCAGCAAGATGAGCGGACATGTGATCGTCTGTGGCTATGGGCGTATCGGGCATATGCTGGCCGGAGAACTGACCGCCGGCGGAGCGCAATTTCTGATCCTGGACCGCGACGAGGCAAAGCTGACCGAAGCGGCGGAGCGTGGGCACATCACGCTCTCCGGCGATGCAACGGATGAGCAGGTGCTTGAAGCAGCCGGCGTACGCCGGGCGCGGGCCTTGGCCTGCGTGGTGCCGAACGATGCGGTAAATGTGTTCATCACGCTCTCGGCGCGGAATTTGAACAAGGATATCGAGATCATCGCCCGTGGCGAGGCCGCCAGCACAAAAAGCAAGCTGCTGCGCGCGGGCGCCAATTCGGTGGTGGAGCCCACGCATATAGGTGCCGAGCGCATCGCCCAGCTCATTCTCTTTCCCCAAAGCGCCAAACTCACTGATTCGGAGCGCATGCGGGTACTGGGCGGCGGGTTGCGTACATTGGGGCTGGAGTTGGAGGTGATGCCCGTTTCCGCCGGCAGTGCCTTCGCGGGGCAAACGGTGGAACAGATCGAGCGTGCCGCCCAGGGCACGCTGTTCGTGGTGGCGATCAATCGCCGCGAGGGCGACACCATCAACCGTCCGGGGCCGGATATTGTGGTGGAGGCCGGAGATGGCGTGGTGGTTATCACCCGCGCCGGGCGCGCTACCCCCAGGAGCTCGGAACAAGCATAGGTCAAAAAATAAATTAATCGACTAGCTAAAATCTTTAAAATCTTACCAGCAATCCGCCTTCCAGGCTTTGTGCGTGCCAATTCCCGGCCAGCGTGGCGGCGTAGCGGGCCAGGAGTTGCCAATTCCCCCGCCCGACCGTCAATCCCAGCCCCGCCTCACCGGCCACCGGCGAGAGATGCAATGGCGCGGTGTTGAACATCGTGCCGTCCTGCGCCGTCATCGTCACTGCGGCACCTGGGTTTGTGGCGTTCACCGTCAGCCCGAGTGTGGCGCTTGGGCTGATCTCCAGCCCTCTTGTGGTGATGAAATTCCGCGTTGCGGTGAGGCGCAGATAGGGCGCCACATACACGCCGCTGGCGGCGGCGGTCCGTACCGCGAAGGATGGGGCGGCAGCGGCCTCATTGAGCCCGCTGAAGGAGAAACGGGTGATTTCCAACCCCGCCGCCGGGCGGAACACCCCACCCCAGGCTGAAACGGAAAATGCGGCCTGCAAGCCAGCCGAAAGCACATTGCCATGGCCGCTGGCGGAAGCGCCACCAGCCCCGGTGACGCGGGTGGTGCTGGTGTTCACCATCCCGTCCATCACCTCGGCGCTTAACGTGGGGCGGCCCAGACGCAGCCCGCCATAGAGGCCCAGCCGCACGGTGCCCCGACACGCCTTGCCGCCCGCCTCGTCCGACAAATTCT
>JAGWOU010000479.1 GCA_028870815.1 Rhodospirillales bacterium
GCCGCCCTGCCCATCTGCGCGCAGGCTCAGCTTTCCATCAATTTCGACTCCGAGAACGGCAATTTCGACGGCATGTCCCATTCCGGCACCTTGCTGGTGTTGCGCAATCTCGGGCCAGCCCCCTGCCAGCTTCCCGCACTGCCAGCGCTTATCTTCCAAAACCGCCACGGCCGGGTACTGGATATCGCCGCGCGCGCCACAGGCAATGCCCCCGCGCCGCGCCTTGCCGTGGGGGCGGAAGCCACCGCCGCTTTGCGCTGGGTGTCCTCACCTGTTTACAGCCACAGTCACTGCCTGAAATCCGCCCAGCTTTCCGTCTCCTGGCCTGGGGGCAAACTCAGCCGCCCCCTCCCGGCTTTCATCTGCGAGGCGGACGGCGGCCCCGCCAGCGTGGCCCAGGCGCCTCTGGCCACCGATCCACCGCCTCCGCACAGCTAAACCACCAGGCATAGGGTGATCCGCCGGCCCTGCCCCGCCACGCTGGCAATGCGCCCGCCCTCGGCGGCACTCAGCATCACCATATCGCCTTCGGCCATCAGGTCCGCCGCGTCGGCGAAATAGCCAGGATTGGCTGTATCCGCCAAGTTGTCGTTGCCTGCCTTGTAATGCCAAAGCGTGAAGCCGTTAGCATAGGCAAGCACCGAAAGATTACGCAGCGAGAAGCACATAAAGCATTCCTTTACAGACATTATAGATTACTTAAGGTTGTGTTTACATATAGGTTTCTATTCGCAATTATATACTTGACTGAACAGGCCGTTTTTGGCATATTTTGGGCATGGAAACTCCCGTTGAACTCTCTCATCCCGCTTTTCACGATGAAGATGCTGCTCGCGCGTATCTTGAGAGTGTGCGTTGGCCGAATGGCCCAGTGTGTGGCTGCTGCGGCCTCGGCGACAACGTTAAGGCGCTGGGCGGCGAGAGCATGGGCGACGGCTGGTATCACTGCACACAGTGCCGCGAGAAGTTCACCGTTCGTGTGGGGTCTATTTTTGAGCGGAGCCATGTTCCACTTCATAAGTGGCTCCTGGCTTTCCGTCTCATGGCTTCATCCAAGAAAGGCATTTCCGCCAACCAACTACACCGTTCATTGGGCGTCACTTATAAAACCGCGTGGTTTATGGCGATGCGCATCCGCGAGGCTATGACCGACACAGCCCCAGCACCACTTGGCGGCGGCAATGAGGGAGGCGATCAGGGTGTTGTAGAGGCTGACGAGACCTACTTTGGTTCAAAGAATGAGATCGTAAAGCGCACCCGTAAAGGTAAGGCGGCGCACTCTTCCAAGCGTTCGGTTGTGGCGCTGGTTGAGCGCGGCGGCAAAGTCCGCTCATTTCATGTGGAACGCGCTGACAAGGCTACCGTGATGGCCATCATCACCCAAAACGGTGCCTCGGCTGCGAAACTGAACACGGACGAGAGCGCCCTGTACTGGGATGCCTCCCGGCACGTCTCAGACCATTCCGTTGTGAAGCATACCGACGGCCAGTACGTTCGCGGCACCAGTCATACCAATACGATTGAGGGTTATTTTTCAATCTTCAAGCGCGGGATGAAGGGCGTTTATCAGCACTGTGGGGAGCATCATTTGCACCGCTATCTGTCTGAATTTGACTTCCGGTACAGCAACCGGATCGCCACTGGATGCGACGATGTGGA
>JAGWOU010000480.1 GCA_028870815.1 Rhodospirillales bacterium
ATTTCCCGCGCCAACCCGTTCCTGGCGCGGTTGGCCGGTAATCGCCGCTTGAACGCCTTAGGTTCCGAAAAAGAAACGCGGCATCTAGTGTTTGATCTGGCCGAATCCGGCCTCAGCTATCAGCCAGGTGATGCATTGGGCGTCTGGCCGGAAAACGATCCAGCTCTGCTGGAGGAGATGGCCAAGCTGATGGGGCTGGCCCCCGAGGCGTTGGCTAAGCGCGATATTTCCCGCCTGAATCCGCCGCTGCTGGCCTTCTGCGCCGAGCGCGATCCGGCGCTGGCCGTACAGCTCCCGGCGCAGGATGACCCAGCCCGGCAGGCTTGGCTCTGGGGTCGGCAATTACGGGACGTGCTGGCGGAATTTTCCGTTCGCGCAACGTCGGAAGAATGGTTGGGTATTTTAAAACCACTCACCCCGCGTCTCTATTCCATTTCCTCCAGTCAGAGTGTTCATTCCGGTGAAGTGCACCTCACAGTGAACATTGTTCGCCATGAATTTGCCGGCCGACCCAGCGGCGGGCTCTGCTCGCGCTTTCTGGCGGATCGTGCAACGGGGGCCGGGCTATTCATTCAGCCCTCCGCGCATTTCCGTTTGCCGGTGGATGATGCCACGCCCATCATCATGATCGGTCCGGGCACCGGCATTGCGCCGTTCCGGGGGTTTTTGCAGGAGCGCCGAGCCCGTAACGCCAAGGGCCGCAACTGGTTGGTGTTCGGTGAGCAACGGGAAGCCAGCGATTTCTATTATCGTGAAGAGTTGGAGGCGCTGGCGCGCGATGGATTTCTGCATCGCCTCACCACCGCTTTCTCGCGTGACCAAGTGCAAAAAATCTATGTGCAGGACAGGCTGCGTGAGGAAGGCGCACAGCTTTGGACGTGGCTTCAGGATGGTGCGCATCTTTATATCTGTGGCGATGCCGCGCGCATGGCAAAAGATGTGCACGAAAGCTTATGTGAAATTATTGGCTTGCACGGTCGCATGGACCGAAGCGCCGCAAACGCATATTTTGATAAAATGGTCGCCGACAAGCGTTATCTTCGGGATTTATACTGAAATTCGGTTGTTTCTGAGAGGCCGACATAACTCTCTATAAAATTAGACTGCTTTGAGTGCTGCTCCTTAACGGAGGGACGTCTTGCTGCCCCTCCGTCGATTGAACCGGTAAAATTTTAGTCGATCTTATACACCATCGACATCCAGATCTTCGTTTGCTTGCCGATATTGCGGGCGTAGAAATCCTGGGTAAGATATGCGTTCATGGCGAGCTTTCCAATTTTGTAACTGACAAGCCAACCCGTAGCGAGCTCTACGGGTTTGCCGGCGTTGAGTTGTTCCGGCCCAGAATCAGCACCGAACTGGTTATAAGCATATCCAACAGGTCCGGTCACGAAAGCGCCAAACTTACGTGCCGCAGTGAAGTCGATCGTGTAGGTTGATCCGCTGGTGTAATCGTAATGCTGATTCGGCGTGTTGACACTGAGAACACCGTTCGCGGCAAGTAAATATTTCGGTGTGCTGTACGCGACGTTGAGGTGTTGCTGGAATGTAAAACGGTCATGCCCGATATTAATTAATCGTTGTGCATCGTAGGAGGCAACGGGTGGATTGAATCCTTCCGAGAGGCTCACGAACATAGTCTTGTTCAGTTTCCAGGAA
>JAGWOU010000481.1 GCA_028870815.1 Rhodospirillales bacterium
CGATCCTGCTCATACTGGGCTTTGCGGGGTATTTGTTCGCGCGCAGCCAGCGCGGAACCTGGCGCTTTTAGGTCAGCACCGGCTCTAAATCCACGCCCACATGCAGGGAGTGGCGGCCTCCGCCCAGGATGATGCCGCGCAGGGGCGAGACGTCTGAGAAGTCCCGGCCCCAGGCAAGGGTGACGTGCTCGTCGCTCACCAGCAGATTATTTGTGGGGTCGAAATCCACCCAGCCGATCTCCGGGCCGAGCCAGGCGCTGATCCAGGCATGGCTTTGGTCCGCGCCACGCCGTTTCTCCTGCCCAGGCGGCGGGGAGGTGCGCAGATAGCCGGATACATAGCGGCCCGGCAGCCCGAGCGCGCGCAGACAGGCGAGCATGAAATGCGCATAATCCTGGCAGACACCTGTGCGTGTGTACAAAATTTGCAGCGCCGGCGTGAAATTGTTGGTCACGCCGGGTCTGTAATTCATTTCCGTGAAGATGCGCTGGTTAAGCTCCAGCAGCGCTTCTAGAATTTTCCGTCCCGGCAAAAAGCTCACGGCGGCATAATCGGCAATCTCGCCCGCCGGCATGGCCAGTTTGCTGGGCAGGCAGAATTCCGCCACCTCCAGCGCCTGTTGCCCCCAAGCGGCAATCGCTTCCCAGCGTGGCGTTTCCTGTGCGGGGGGCGGGGGGGGCAGGCATATTTCGATCGTGGCGCTGAGGTTGACGCTGAACTGCTTATGCGCGCCTGTCAGCGAGACCGTGGTGGTGGAGTTGCCGAAATGGTCCACCTCGTCGCGGCGGTTATCGGGCGCGGGAGAGATATTAAGCTGCGCTTCCCGCACGGTTTGCCCAGGTCGCTCGCGCGGCAGCAGGTGCATGAAATGCGTGCCGATCACCACTGGCTCGGCGTAGTCGTAGGTCGTGCTGTGGTGGAGACGGTATAGGGTCATGCTGCGACGCAACTTGGCCGATTATTGCGCCGGTTCCAATATCTCGTCTTCCTCCAGCGTGTGCGCTTCTGGCAGCAGGGTGAAGAAGCGGCGGTGTACGCGGTCTGAAAGCTGGCGAAGCCGTGCCGCGATGTCGCTGAGCGTTGCGTGAAGGGCGCTGGGGTTGCCCGCCAGGTTTGTCACTTCCTGCTGCAAAAGCCGGGCGGTTTCCGCATCGTCATCCGCGCCCAGGCGTTCCAGGCAGGCGCGGAGCGCGTGGCATTGAAAGGCAAGCGCGCGTGGATTGGAGGCGTCGGCCAGCAGCATGGCCAGAACTGGCCCAGGCGCGAGGATGCCGGAATGGCGCAGTTCATAACTCAGCACCGAATCGGCAAGTTCGATTCCCAGCGCCATGCCCGGTTCCAGCCGCTCTACCGGGCCGTTGAGCAAAATGGCGAGGCTTTCCGCCAGGGTTTCGCCGCGTTCCAGCCGCCGTCCCATTTCCAGGAATAGCCAGCCGCCATCGCGGGACATGTTTTCCGCCGCAATGCCCGCGAAGGTGGCAGCGAAACTAAGCATGGCGGGCAATGCCGCCGCGTCGTGAGGCAGCGCCTCGTGGGCCTGTTGCAGTGCGAACCGCACAGTAGAGAGCATGGAAGGTGAGAGTCGTTCGGAGGAGGCATCCACAAGGCGCCCCACCTCGCGCAGCAACCCTAGAATCGGCCGGCGCTGCGCCAGGGTT
>JAGWOU010000046.1 GCA_028870815.1 Rhodospirillales bacterium
AGCCGGGCGGCGCTTGAGATAGACCGGATCGCCGATAAGCGGGTGGCCGATATGGGCCATGTGAACCCGGATCTGGTGGGTACGCCCGGTTTCCAGCCGGCAGGCGATAAGCGAAGCGGCCAGCCCAACATTACGGATAATTCGGTAGTTGGTCACGGCGTGCTTACCATTGCGAGCCACAACCGCCATGCGTTTGCGTTCGCGCGGGTCCCGGCCAATATCGCCCTCGATTCTGCCTGAGGCCGGATTCGGCACGCCCCAGCAAAGCGCTTTGTACTCCCGGTCCAGGTCTCGGGAGGCGAAGGCCGCGGAAAGGCGGGTGAGCGCCAGCTCCGTTTTGGCCACCACCATCACGCCGGAGGTGTCTTTATCCAGCCGGTGGACAATGCCCGGCCGGCGCTCCCCGCCGATACCGGTGAGGCTGTCTCCGCAATGGGCGATGAGGGCGTTGACCAGCGTGCCATCCGGGTTGCCGGGCGCGGGATGCACCACCAAGCCGGCCGGTTTGTTCAGTACCAGCAAGGCACTGTCCTCGTACAGAATGTCCAGCGTCATGGCCTGCGCGGCGGGCAGGGCCGGCGTGGCGGCGGGCAGGGCCAGGCTGTATGTGGCGCCGGGTTGCACGGGTTCCGATGCATCAGTGGTGACAATGCCGTTCTTTTGGCAGGCGCCTTTAAGGATCAGGGCCTTGACGCGCGAACGCGAGATGGTGCCCATGCGCGCAGCAAGGTAGAAATCGAGCCGCTGGCCGGAGGCGTCCGGCGCGGCCAGGATGGAGAGCGATGCAGGATCAGCCACAGAATCTACGGGGGTTGAAGGCGGCGGTTGGTATCATGGGCGTGCTGATTATCATTGGCACTACTGTGGTTGTCGGCACGATCATCCACCGTATCTATGCCAGTTTCGCCGCGTCGTCGACGCCACAAGCCGCGGCTGGTGGGTCGGCCGCGCCGGTGGAGATACCGGCGGGGGTCGCGGCGCAACTGGCGCCGGGGGAGCGCATTTCAGGCATTGCCTCCGCCGGGGCGGATGTGGCGGTGTGGGTTAGCGGGCCAAAGGGCGACCGGCTATTGCTGCTGAACCCGGTGACGGGCCAGGCGCGGGCCGTGCTGGCCAGCCCATCTGATTAAGCCCGGTTGCGCGATATTTACCGGCCCAGGGCGCATGTAAAAAAGCGGCGCTGCCCGCTTGTCATGAGCGCGGCCGTGGCTTAAGGGAGCCCACCGTGCCTCGTCCCCATCGTCTAGAGGCCTAGGACACCGCCCTTTCACGGCGGTAACAGGGGTTCGAATCCCCTTGGGGACGCCATTCCCGAACAAAAGTAATAACTTCGGCTGGCGTGTTTGGCAGGTCGGCAAGAGCAGCCCTGGCGAGCAAAGATTTCGGGCCGGAGATGGCTATTTTTGAATCTCCCACGGTCACGGTATCCACGAACAGGCTAGATATGCTTTGCGAAAGGCCGGGTCGTGGTTGGCCATGCCTTGGCGGATGGCTTTGGCAAAGCTGACTAGCTTGGACGCAGTGATTGCCGCATTGCTGGTTGAGGCGGCCTGTTCGAGCAGTGTCACCTCCTTGCGCCGCTGGGGTTTGTTGGGCCTTCAGCCCCTGCAATTTGTTTGGCGATGGCCAGTTTGCGGGTATGTTTGATCTACGCATCAGCCGATTGGGTAAGATAGGTTTCTAGAATAATCCTCGGCCGCTCCGGCTTAACAGCCGCTCGGTGAGACACCCGATCACCATCCCATCGAACGCCGGCATCGAGGGGGAACGTCTAATGAATACGTTACGGCCCTTGTTCGTCATCTCGCCGGTAAAAACCGCTCGCGTTCGGAAGAAAGCCGCCGCTCAACATTCTGGCAAGTTGACAGCGATGCCGCCGGTGGAGGTCTCCTTGTATTTCAAGCTCATGTCGCGGCCAGTTTGTAACATCACACGGATACAATTATCGAGAGGCATGAAGTGGGTGCCATCGGCGTGCAGCGCCAGTGATGCGGCGGATACGGCCTTGATTGCCCCCAGCGCGTTGCGCTCAATGCACGGTACCTGCACCAGGCCGCCGGCGGGATCACAAGTGAGGCCCAAATGATGTTCCAAGGCGATCTCGGCGGCGTTCTCAATCTGCTCGTTGCTGCCGCCCAGCGCCGCGCACAGCCCGGCAGCGGCCATGGAGGCGGCGGAGCCAACCTCACCTTGGCAGCCAACTTCAGCGCCTGAAATCGAGGAGTTAGCCTTGATCAAGCCGCCAATAGCCGCGGCGGTGAGCAGAAAGTCACGTCGCTTCTCGGGCGTCACGTCGTCGCAGTGGTCGAGCCAATAACGTAACACTGCGGGAATGGTCCCGGCAGCCCCGTTGGTGGGGGCGGTGACCACTCGGCCAGCCGCGGCGTTCTCCTCGTTTACAGCCATTGCATAAACGCTCATCCAATCATTCGCGGCATGCGGCGGTTGGCGGTTGCTTAGGCGTTGGCGGATTAGACTTTCATAAATGGCCTTTGCACGGCGGCGGACACTGAGACCGCCGGGCAGGACTCCCTCTCGCGAGAGGCCCCGGTCGATGCACGCATTCATTGCTGCACTAATGCGGTCTAGTCTGGCATCGACATCGGTAACGCCATGGGCAAGTTCATTCGCCAGCATCATCTTGGCGATGCTTTGGCCTGCTGCTTTGCCCATCGCAAGCATTTCCGCGGCGGTGCGAAACGGAAAAGGATAGATCGATCCGATTGGCTCCTGCTCAACGCTATTCGCGGCGGAAAGAAACTCGTCATGTGTTTGAACGAAACCGCCACCGATCGAGTAATAGGTGATGCTCAGTTTCTCATTGCCGCTCGCGTCAAAGGCTCGGAAGATTATCCCGTTGGCATGTTTTGCCAGAGGCGGACCATAATCGAACACCAAGTCTTCGGCCGGGTCAAAGCGGATGGCGCCGAGCCCGGCGGGGCGGAGGATTTTCTCGTGCGTGGCCCGGGCGATTTCGGCATCGGCTATGTCGGGATCAAGCGTCTCGGGCAGCCAACCAAGTAGCCCGAGGATCACCGCGCGGTCGGATGCATGGCCCTTGCCAGTGAAGGCCAGCGAGCCGTGCAGCGAGACGCGCAGAGCAGTGACTGGCAAGGCCTCCTCGCGCAGTGCCGCGAGAAAGCGCGATGCCGCGATCATCGGCCCCATCGTGTGCGACGATGAGGGGCCGATGCCCAGTTTAAAAATCTCAAAAGTCGAGATGAAGAACATGGCGCTTAAGAGTAAACCGGGAAGGTCTGGCAGAGCGTACGCACCTGGGCTTCCGGCCCGGAATCGTCCCCTGGCGAGGCGGCGAGAGCGTTGGTGACGTCGCTGGCATGTTGCATACCAGGACAACGGCTGGCTTCTCCGTCGCAAGGGCCACATGTTCCAATCAGGAGAAGATATAATTCAGACGCCATCAAGGCTCCTTAGGCTACAGCTTCGGGCCGTATTCAACGAACCAGTGAACGGAAATGGCACTTCAGGCAGCCGAATCGACGGGTTTCCAGGAACATACCTCAATCGAGGATAGATTTGCAGGGAATTTTCAGCTTGGCCAGCGTGGTGAACTGGTTTGTCGCGGAACAATATCTGCAAATGCCTTCAGGTGGCCGAGCAAGGTGAAGCCGTTTGCCAAGAAATTGGCCGGGTTGGGCCATGATGTCCACCGTCAACACCACTTTTTGCGCGGCAAACTGCCCCCGCAAACCGCCCTAAACATCCGCTTGCGCCGCACCGGCTAAGTGCTTAAGCTTTATTGCAATCAAATAATAATACCTGTCGCAGACCTCCAAAACAAGTGACGGAAAAGGGGCCTCCGAGCGCCAGGACAAAGAGGGGGGCAATGCACGCCCAGCGTGCAGCTGTTGCTCTTGGAGTGACTGCCACGGCAACCAGACGCCTAACGCGAGATCAAGGGGAGACTGTAGATGACCGAACGGACTGAACAAGCGATACTTGATGCCGACACCGCCACCCTGCACCGCATGGGCTACGCGCAGGAGCTTTCCAGGCGTATGCACGGTTTTTCCAACTTTGCCGTGTCTTTTTCCATTATTTGCATCCTGGCCGGGGGTATTACAGCTTTCCAGAGCGCCTATTGCGGCGGCGGGGCTTTTGCCGCCGTGGTTGGGTGGGCCGTAGGCGGTGTTTTTGCCTTGATTGTCGGCTGCTCAATGGCGCAGATCGCCTCGGCCTACCCCACGGCGGGTGGGCTGTATCATTGGTCCTCCATTCTTGGTGGCCGCGCCTGGGGCTGGGTAACAGCCTGGTTCAACCTGCTCGGTCTCATTTTCGTTATCGCCTCGGTGAATGTGGGCGTCTACGGCCTGTTCAACGGGCTCGTGCTGGGTAATATTTTCGGCGTGAACACCTCTTCCTGGGGGTTTGAGCAGCAAACAATTGCGGTCGTGATCATCACTGGCGCGCAGGGCCTGCTCAATCATTTCGGGATCAAGAGCACCACCAAGCTGATAGATTTCTCAGGCTATCTCATCCTGGTTATTGCAGCGCTGCTCACCGGCACCATGCTCTACTCGGTACAGCATTTCGATTTTTCGCGGCTCTTCGTGTTCACCAATTTCACGGGCAATGCCGGTGGCGGCGTGCTGCCACAGAGCAGCAGCCATCTTTATATCTTTGGGCTGGCCTTGCTCTACCCGCTCTACACTATCACAGGCTTTGACGGCTCGGCCCATACTTCCGAAGAGACCCTGGACGCCCGCCGCAACGTGCCGCGCGGTATTCTCAACGCTATTTTCTGGTCGGCCGTATGCGGCTTGGTGATGCTCAGCTCCTTCATCCTCGCCATGCCGGACCCGGTAAAGGCGGCGGCGGACGGTGCCAATGTTATCTTCAACCTGATGGCCAGCCTGCCGGTGCCCGCCGCACTGAAGGATGTGCTTTACGTTGGTATCGTGCTTGCCAACTTTCTTTGCGCACTGGCCGGTGTCACCTCTACCTCGCGCATGGTCTATGCGTTCTCGCGCGACGGCGGCTTGCCCGGTAGCAAATTCCTCAAACAGGTTGACCATAAGCACCGCTCGCCGGTTTACGCGATCTGGGCAACCGTGGTGCTCTCCATCGCCGCCACGCTGTACTCCCCAGCCTTCGCGGCTCTGGCCGTCGGTTGCGCCATGTTCCTCTACATTTCCTACTCCATGCCGATCCTCGCCGGGCTGTTCGCGGAAGGCAAAACCTGGACTGAGTTCGGGCCGTTCCGCCTCGGCGGGCTTTCCAAGCCGTTTGCGATCATCACCGTGCTGGGGGCGCTGCTGATCATCTATGTCGGCACACGCCCGCCTTACGACATTCTGGATAATTACTTCATCGGCCTGCTGGTGCTGCTGGCGGTGATCTGGTTTGGCGTTGCCCGCACCCGCTTCCCCGGCCCGCCGATCAACGCCTCGGAAATCGCCGCCCGTGCCGCGGAAATCAAAGCGGAGGAAATGGCCCTGAAAGATGCTGTTGATTAGGAGATAAAAAGGCTCTCCGGTACGCCGGAGAGCCTTTTTTCTTGCCAATTTACGGAGCCAGCGATCGGCCCACGAAGCAACACCGGGGCCTTGGCCTCACGCTCCTTGCCAGGCACGTGCGCGCGTCAGTGCTGCGGTAAAGCGGGCGCGCAGAGCCTCCGGCACCGAGGCATCCGGTTGGAACACTGCACCCGCCGCCCGAATCTGCTCGCAATTGACCCCGCACAACTCAGCGAGCCCGATTGCTGTCAGCTCATGCATGGCGGGCACGCGGATCTCGACATCTGCTGCTGACGCCAGGAATTGTGCGAAATAGGCGCTCTGCGAAAGGCCGCCATCAATTGAGATGCCACGCGTGAGCGGCATCGCCGCTGCCGCCTCGCCGATCAGCTCCGCCGTTAGCAATGCGATGCCCTCGAGCACAGCGCGGATCATATCCCGCCGCCCGGTTTCGTGGCGCATGCCGATAAAGAGCGGTGCGGCCTCGCGATCCCAATAGGGGGCGGCCAAGCCAGAAAGGGCGGGTACGAATGCGAGACCGCGGCTGATCGCGGATGGCCCCTCGAACGTACCGAGTTCCGCAACATCGGCATACAGCCCCAGTCTGTGTGCCCATTCCAGCGCTGCACCGGCATCGTAAACCCCGCCCTCAAGCGCGTACACATTTGGCTGCCCGCCACGCCGCCAGGCAATGGTGGGCAGCAAGGCTGGGGAGCGTACGGGTGCCGGGCCACAGACCATGAGCAGAAACGCGCCGGTGCCGAAGGTGATCTTGATATCACCTGGTTCCCGGCAGCCATGCCCGTAGAGGGCCGCCTGCTGGTCCACGATGGAAACCTTCACCGGCACGCCCTCGATTGTCCCAAACCCATGATCCACGGGCCGGATTGGCGGCAGAGCTGAAACCGGCACGCCGTGCAACGCGCAAAGCTCATCGCTCCATACTCCGCGATGCAGATCGAGCAGCCCCGTGCGCGAGGCGGTCGCCGCATCGGTCGCGAATACACCGCAGAGCCGGTCGAGAAAAAACGCATCCGTGGTGCCGAGGCGCAGCCGTCCGGCGGCGTGCGCGGTGCGCGCCGCCTCGCTATGGCGCAGAATCCAGCCAAATTTGGAGGCCGAGAAATACGCATCAAGCGGCAACCCGCTGATCTCTTTCGCCCGCGCATGCGCCGCGGCGTCCATTGCCTGCAGCGCAGCGCCGGTGCGCGCATCCTGCCAGACGATCACCGGCGAGAAGGTCGCACCGCTCAACGCGTCCCAGGCGAGGCAGCTCTCCCCCTGATTAGCGATGCCAATGGCATCCACCGGGCCGGCGGCGCGCAGCAACGCGCGGATATTGGCGAGCAGTTCTTCGGGGTCATGCTCTACCCATCCCGGCTGCCTGTGGTGCTGCGTGTGCGTGCGCGCGCCACTCAAATGCCAATGGCCGCCGGTTTCAATGATCAGGCATCGTGTCGACGTAGTGCCCTGATCGATCGCCGCGACGCGCATCGCTCAGCCCTCGCCAAACCGAAAAGCGATGCGCTGTGCTGTGCGAAGTGCGGCGGGCATTGGCACCAGAACTCGTCGCTCGGGCAGGAATTCACCGCGTCGCGCCCATACCCGCACGCCATCGAGTTCTAACGATAACTCCCCCCGCACGCGCGCGGTGAACCTTAGCTGGAACTCACCGAGTGCGCCCGGCGCCGCATCATCGGCCCGCACATATCCTGGCACCACCAGTTTGATCGGCGGCTCGAACGCCACAGCCAAGCGCAGAGCATCACGCCGCCGCATTCCGCTCGGCTGTGCGAGATCGCGTGCCACCGCCGCCCCGATGGCCCGCCCCTCGCGAAACGCCCAGCCCCCAGTTTCCACTGCCCGCAGCACATTGCCACAGGCGAAGTAGAGCGGGTTCGCGCAACGCCCATCCTGGTCGATCGCGGGGGCTTGCGCGCCATGCGCGAGCCCCATGCCGGAACTCAGGAACAGCGAAGCCTCGGGCACAAAATGTCCAGTGACCAGCACGCCGTCACAGGCGATATCACGCGTCTTATCGCCATGGCTTATCCGCACGCTCTCAACACGAGCACCCCCCTGAATATCAAGGAGCGTCGCGCCGCGAAAAAACGGCACGCCAACCAGGCCGGGAAACCATGAGGCAGGCGCCCGAGCCAGTGCGTAGGGCAGAGCCTCCACCACCGCCGCCGGCCGCGCCCCATGGCTGAGGCAGGTAAGGACAGCGGAGAATGTCACGAGCTCGGAGCCCAGGATTACGGGGCGGCGGAACGGCATCAGCCCGTGCAGCGTCACATAGCCCTGCAGCGCGCCGGTAGAGAGCACGCCCACCGGGCGCCCCCCCGGCAGCAGCCGCGCAGCGCGCGAGGCTTCACGAGCGCCCGTCGCCACGATGATCCGTTTGGCTTCGAACTGCGAGACTACCCCGTTGCAGGCCACTGTCAGGCGTGCCTCATCATGCAGGGATACCACCGAATGCCCGGCTCGCACGGTCACGCCGTGGCGCTCCGCCTCCGCCGTCAGCCGCCGCGCATAGGCCGGGCCGGAATAAACCCGCCCGAACTCGCGCATGCCGAAGGGCGAGTGGCCGCAATGGCGGGTCGCCCCGCCGAGGTCAGCTTCGCGCTCCAGCAGCATCACGCGCTTAACCCCTTGGCGCCGCAATTCAACCGCCGCCGCCACGCCCGCAGGCCCGCCGCCGATCACGATCACATCCGCCGCGTTGGCCATCAGCCATTCTCCGCCGGCACCGCAAGGGGCGTATGCAGCCGTCCCTGCGTCAACGCCGCCAGTTTGGCGTTACAATAGAATCCCTGGCAGCGCCCAAGCCCGGCCCTGGTGCGGCGCTTGAGCCCGCCGAAATCCCCCGGTGGCACCGCGCTTGTAAGCGCCGCTTCGATCTCCCGGCGCGTCACCATCTCACAGTGGCAGATGATCTCGCCGCAGCCCTGCTGCTGCCAGTCGCGCGGGCGGCTCTCGGCGAGGTTGGGCAGGCAGACCGGCGGCGCAAACGGCGGCGCGGCTGGTAGTGTGGCACCGAATTGCGCGTGCAGGCTGAGCGCATGGCCGGCCAACCCCAAAGCGGCCGTAAGCCCGGTCGAGCGTATCCCGCCCAGCGTGATGGCCCGCTGTTCTGGCCGGCAGGCCACCCGATAGTCCTTGGTTTCGGTCGCGGGGCGCAGCCCGGCATACACCGCGGTCACCGGCATCTCCTCCAAAGCGGGCATCATCTCGGTCGCTCGGCGCATGAGGGCGGCCAGCGTCTGCGTCTCCACGGTCGCGCGGGTACGGTCCTCCTGCTCCTCCGCGGTCGGGCCGACCAGCACATTACCAAACACGGTGGGGCAGAGCACGATCCCCTTGGTGGTCTCGCTCGGCACCGGGAGGATGATGCGCGGCACGTGCCGGGCGGCCGCCTTGTCGAACACCACAAACTGCCCCTTGCGCGGCTTGATGGTGAAGGCGGGGGTAAAGCCGAGCCGTGCATCCACCACATCACCATAGAGCCCGGCCGCATTCACGACTGCCGCGGCACGGACCTCGCCTGCCTTTGTCTGCAGGTGCCATGCGCCTTGGAAATGGCCGGCCAGCAGCTCCGCATTGAACAGCAGCCGCGCACCCAGCGTCACCGCCTGGGTGAGATAGGCGAGCGGTGCCGACCATGGGTCGATTACGTATTCCCCCGGCACCTCAATGGCATCTACGAGCCCTGCGGAGAGGCTGGGCACCAGCGCGCGGGCACTCATCGCCCCGATGGGTCGAACCCCGGGCACACCGTTCAACCG
>JAGWOU010000482.1 GCA_028870815.1 Rhodospirillales bacterium
TTTTGGGGCTGGGCTGGCTGGCGGGACGGCTGCCGGGTTTCATCAGCGCGGCCCTGCCGGCGGCGCTGATGCTGGCCTCAGGGCTGGAAGCCGCCTTCGCGGCCAGTGGATATTGGGTAGTTTAGCGCCGCACCGCCCCCGTATCCCATGGCTTGCGGCGTATCTCCTCCGCCGCGTCAGCCCGTGAGAGCCCAATATCCGCCAGCATCCGCGCATCCATCTGCGCGATGGCCCGCCGCCCCTCGATGGCGCGGTAAATCTCCACCAGCCTCGCCGCAAAGCGCCTTGCAGCCCCCGCCAAAGACGGCAACCTGACAGGCCGTGCCAGGATCATGCTCAACATTGCCTTCAACCCCGTGTGTTGTTTCCTGGCCAGAACCTAGGGCTCCGCGCTGAATAAGAGAAACGAATTGTTATTATACTAAAAATCAGATAATCTTATTCCCATGCTTCCCACCGGCCTCGACCCCGACCTGCTGCGCGCCTTTATCTATGTGGCGGAAGAGCAGAACTTCACCCGCGCCGGCGCCCGCGTTGGCCGCACCCAGGCCGCAATTTCCATGCAGATGCGTAAGCTGGAGGAGATGTTGGGCAAAACCCTGCTCAAGCGCGGCCGGGGCGAGGGCATAGAGCTGACTGCTCATGGGCATTATCTGCTGAAAAGAGCACGCGAATTACTGGCGCTGAATGATTCTATCTGGTCCGCCTTCCGCGTACCGGAGGTCAGCGGCACAGTGCGTCTCGGCACGCCGGACGATTATGCCATACATTTCCTGCCAAATGCTTTGCGCCTTTTCGCTGAAACCCACCCGGCGGTTGAGGTTGAGGTGGTGTGTATGCCGTCCAGCGAATTAATAACGCGATTGAAGGCCGGCCAGCTTGACTTGTCTTTGATTTCCGAAGGCCATGAGGCAAAAAATTGGCCAAGTAATCGATTGATCCGCGGCCCGTTGGCCTGGATCACCTCCACCCGCTTTTCCCCCCATAAACTGAGCCCGCTGCCGCTGGCCCTTGCGGAGCATGATTGCGTCTGGCGGCGGGACGCATTGCGGGCACTGGACAAAACTGCCCTGCCCTACCGGATTGCCTATGTCGCCGCGAGCGCCACCGGCTCGATGGTTCCGGTACTGGCGGGGCTGGCAGTGACCTGCGGCATCCCCCGCAATCTGCCGGAGGGTACTCGGCCGCTGGCCCCCGGTGAGGACGGCCTACCCGAATTACCGGATTTTTCCGTGCTGATGCTGAAGGGCAAAACCCCCACCCAGCCGGTGACGGACCGGCTGGCCGAGCATATCGAAGCCGCCGCGCAGCGCGAGGCGCAAGCCGCCGGGTGGCGGGGTTAAGCCACTTAGCCCCTGGCATCATCATTCGAAGCCTGAGCGGTCTCTCTACACTCAGTCAGTTAATTGGCGATGCGCGCGATTAAAGATTTTTAAACCAACTGAGCCGAAACAAACTCCGCGCCAAAAATCAAAAACAATCCCAAAAATAGGTTTAATTTTCACAAATTCTCAACTTTACGTCCAGTCACGGGCGTATATCCGCGACTATATTATGGAAAAGTAACCAAAAGTTAACTATAGAAACGACTGTCGTTAGCGAACACCGCCTGCCAGCAATGGCGGCGTTTCAGGGAGATTACCGATGTCAATTC
>JAGWOU010000047.1 GCA_028870815.1 Rhodospirillales bacterium
ATCCGCATGTGACGTATTTCTTCAATGGCGGCGAGGAAACGCCCTTCCCCAATGAGGACCGCATCATGGTGCCTTCGCCCAAGGTTGCCACCTATGATTTGCAGCCGGAAATGTCCGCCCCGGAGCTGACGGAAAAGGCCGTTGCCGAGATCAACACCGGCAAATACGACATGATCATCCTGAATTTCGCCAACCCGGACATGGTGGGCCACACCGGCTCCCTGCCCGCCGCAGTGAAAGCCGTGGAAGCCGTGGATGAAGGGTTAGGCAAGATATGGGAAGCGGTGCAAGCCCAGGGCGGCGCGCTTCTCGTCACCGCCGACCATGGCAATGCCGAGGTGATGAAAGACCCCGAGACCGGCGGCCCGCACACCGCCCACACCACCAGCAAGGTGCCGGTGTTCCTGGCCGGCGGGCCGGAGGGAATCAGCCTGCATGACGGCGTGCTGGCGGACCTCGCCCCCACCATCCTCAAGCTGATGGGCCTGGACCAGCCCGCCGCGATGACCGGCAAACCGTTGTTCGGCTGAGTGCACCCGGCGCGGCGCTTGCACCGGGCGGCCCTTGCCGCCTTATGGCTCAGCCTGGCGGCGGCGCCCGCCTCGGCAAAGGATGATGCCGCCAGCCTGAAGGCGCGCCGCGAAGCCGCCATGGCGGAGATAAAGGCGCATCAGCAGGCGGAAGCCGCGGCCGCGGCACACCGCGCGGCGGTGGCGGCCAAGGCCACGGCACTGGCGCATCAGCAGGCACAGGCCGCCGCAGCCTTGCGCGGGCTGGAGGACCAGACCTCGCAGGACGCGGCACGGCTTGCCCAGCTTTTCGCGCAGCAGAATGCCGCCGCCGCGCGGCTGAACGCCGCCGAGGCGACCTTGAAAAAATTACTGCCGGTGATGCAGCGGCTTTCCACCGCCCCAGCGGGAACGCTGCTTGCCGCCCCGCTGGCGCCGCGTGACGCGGTGCGCGGCATCGCCATTCTGCAAGGTTTGGCAGTGCAAGTGGCGGCCCAGGCCAATGCGGTGAAAACCGAGACCGCGACGCTTGCCGCCGCGATCGCCCAGGCGCAGAGCGCCCGCCTGCGGCTGGATGCCGCCGTCACCGCGCAACAAGCGGCGGAGGCGAAGCTCTCAGTCGATATCGACAATGCAATGGCCGATGAACAGGCCGATTCCAACCAGGCCGTAGCACAAGCCGCCGCCGCCGCCAGGGCCAAGCACGAACTTTCCAGCCTGGACGAAGCCATCGCGCGGCTGGTGCCTAAAACGCCGCCGCACGCAACGCCGGTGAATATTCCGGCGGGCGGCGCTGGCGCGCCAGTGGCGGGGCATATTGTACAAGCCTATGGCGCGCAAACGGTGGCCGGGCCTTCCACCGGCATCTCCTATGCCGCGGCACCGGGGGCACGGGTCACCAGCCCTTGCGGCGGCACCGTAATGTATGCCGGGCCGCTGCCCAGCTATGGCAATGTCGTCATCGCCGATTGCGGCGGCGGACTTTCCGCAGTGCTGGCGGGCATGAACCGGCTTGATGTGGCGCAGGGCCAGCATGTGGTGCATGGCCAGCCGCTCGGCAGCATGCAGGCGTTCGACCCAGCGCGCCCGGCGCATCAACCACGACTCTATGTGGAATTGCGCCGCAACGGCATCCCGGTGGACCCGACATCCTGGCTCGCCTCCGGGCACTCTGGCTAATCAGGCCCGGATGCTATCTAATGCCGCCAGGGCGGTGCGCCCGGCAGTTAAGGAGAAGTAGTACATGCGGTTGCGCAGCGGTTTGATGCTCGGCGGGGTTTTTGTAGCGGGACTGGCCGCCGGCTCGCTCACGCAGCCATTGTCACACGCGTTCGGCCAAGCAGCGCCAAGCGACAGCACCTATCAGCAGCTTTCGTTGTTTGGCGACATCCTCTCGCAGATCAAGCAGAATTACGTGATCGACCCGCCGACCGATAAACTGATCTATAACGCCGCCAACGGCATGCTCTCCGGGCTGGACCCGCATTCCAGCTACATGAACGCCCAGCAATATGCCGACATGCAGGTGCAGACCTCCGGCGAATTCGGCGGGCTGGGGCTGGAAGTGACCGAAGCGAGCGGGCTTTTGAAGGTAATCACACCCATCGACGGCACGCCGGCCGCGAAGGCCGGGCTGAAGCCGGGCGATATTATTGTCGAGATCAACGGGCTCTCCACAGACGGCCTGTCGCTGGACGACGCGGTTTCCAAAATGCGCGGCCCAGTAGGCACCAAGATAACGCTGACGCTGAAGCGCAACGGCATCAACACGCCGGTAAAGGTGACGCTGACCCGCGAGATCATCAAGATCGACGACGTGAAGAGCAAGCTGCTTACCAGCACCGCCGGGCCGGTCGGCTATATCCGGCTGGACAGCTTCGACGAGAACGCCTCCGATCATATCCGCGCCGCGGTTCGGAAACTCTCAAGGGAGGCGCACGGGCCGATCCATGGCTATATTCTGGATCTGCGGGACAACCCGGGCGGGCTGCTAGACCAGGCCGTGGCGGTGGCTGATGATTTCCTCACCAGCGGCGAGATCGTCTCCACCCACGGCCGTCATCCAGAGGATGATCAGGTGTGGTACGCGCAGGACAGCGACATCCTGAACGGTACCCCGATGGTGGTGCTGACCAATGCCGGCACAGCCTCGGCGGCGGAAATCGTCACCGCCGCCCTGCAGCAGAACCGCCGCGCCTTGGTGCTGGGCACCAAGACCTTCGGCAAGGGCTCGGTACAGACCATCATTCCCATCGACAACGAGGGCGCGCTGCGCCTGACCACGGCGCTGTATTTCACGCCCTCCGGCAAGTCGATCCAGGATTACGGCGTGACCCCGAACATCAAGGTATCCGACACGGCGACGCCACAGGATGCGTTCTCGCAGCTGCGCGAGACGGACCTGCTCAACGCCTTCACGAACCCGACGAAGCAGGCCGCACCGCCCTTGCCGCCCATGCTGCCGTTGCCGCCTGTCGCCGCCAACATCCCCGACAAGCCGCCAGCCAACTGGCCGGCTTTCGACCCCACCAAACCTTCGACGGATTTCCAGCTGCAAATGGCGCTGAAACTGATCGCGGACATGAAACCCGCCGCGACAACGACGGCTTCCAACTAGACCGCATTGTTTTAGAGCGCGATGACTTTGGTTTCGCGCGCTTTGCGAGTGGAACTGAAGTCTGAATCGCCCTCTAATTTATTGATTCAGAGACGGATTCAGACATGAGAGCGATCGCCGGGGCGATTCGATCTCATGTCATCCGGCTCTAGAAGCTGATTCATGCTTCAGTTTGATCGCCGCGCGATCCAAGCTGAAGCGATCAGGCTCAGGCCACCCTCGCCTTGCGGTAACACCGGCACGGCGGCATTCTGCCTGCCGGATGAAGCGAGGAGACCTCCATGACCGATCATGAATCCCTGCCCTACCGGCTGAATGTCGGAGCCGTTCTGTTCTCCAGGGACGGGCTGGTTTTCGTTGGCCGGCGCAAGGGTTTTCCCGATGCGTGGCAATTGCCGCAGGGCGGCGTGGACGAAGGCGAGAACATCCGCCTGGCCGTGTTGCGCGAATTGAAGGAGGAAATCGGCACCGACAAGGCCGAAATTCTGGCGGAGCACCCGGAATGGCTGCTTTATGATCTGCCGGCACATCTGGTTGGCGTGGCCTGGAACGGCAAATATCGCGGGCAGCGCCAGAGATGGTTCGCGCTGCGCTTCACCGGCGAGGATTCAGACATTGATCTGCATGCCGACGAGCACCCGGAATTCGAGGATTGGAAATGGGCGCGCCTGGATGAGCTGCCGCACCTTGCGGTGACCTTCAAACGGGACATCTATGAAAGGCTGGCGCGGGATTTCGCACCCTACGCGCGCACTTAATGATGAGCGACCCGCAAGGAAAGGACCACTCGCACCATGATGACGCTAACCGCCGCAGATGGGCATAAGTTTCAAGCCTTCGAGGCCGGCAATGTGAACGCGCCGCGCGGCCTTGTGGTCGTGCAGGAGATTTTCGGCGTCAACGCGCATATCCGCAATGTGGCGGAACGCCTGGCCGGTTTCGGCTACCGGGTGATGGCTCCGGCGATGTTCGACCGGGTGAGCCCCGGCATGGAGTTGGATTATTCCGCCGAAGGGGTGGAGGCCGGAAGAAATACCCGCGCCAAGATTCCCGAGGACAAGGCGCTGCTGGACCTGGAAGCCACCGCCGCCGCCTTTGCTGGCAAGCCCGTGGGGATCATCGGCTATTGCTGGGGCGGCTCCCTGGCATGGGATGCCGCCATCGGCACCAAGCTCTTTAAAGCCGCGAATTGCTGGTATGGCGGGGGAATTGCCGCGAAAAAGGACGCCAAGCCCAATTGCCCGGTGCAGATGCATTTCGGCGCCGAGGATCACGGCATCCCGACAAGCGACGTGGAGGCCATAAAGGCTGCCCAGCCGGGCGTGGAGGTGTTCGTGTATGCGGGCGCGCAGCACGGCTTTGGGTGCGAGGCCCGCGCCAGCTATAGCCAGAAGGACTGGGAGCTGGCGGAGCTGCGTTCGATGGCCTTCTTCGCGGAGCATCTGCGCTAGAGCCGGATGACATGAGATCGAATCGCCCCGGCGATCGCTCTCATGTCTGAATTCGTCTCTGAATCTATGAATTAGAGGGCGATTCAGACTTCAGTTCCGCTCGCAAAGCGAGCGAACCTAAAGTCATCGCGCTCTAAGACGTGAAAACCGCCACGGCGCGGTAATTTCATCGATCCTTCAGCGTTGCAGGTTTGACATGAAACGCCGTGGTGGCATGAACTTGCAGAAGATAGACTGAGACCCCGCTTCGCCACGCCTGTGAAGGACACGCCGTAGATGGACATACTCTCGGATCCCAAGCGCCCGCACCGAAGGGCACTGCTGCCAATTGCCCCCATCCCGCGGCCCAAGGGCTGCGACACGGTGGGGCTGGTGCTGCAAGGCGGCGGGGCGCTGGGCGCCTACCAGGCCGGTGTTTACCAAGCTCTGCACGAGGCCGGGCTAGAGCCGGACTGGGTGGCAGGGGTTTCCATCGGCGCGGTTAATTCCGCCATCATCGCCGGCAACAAGCCGGAACACCGGCTGGAGCGGCTGGAAAAATTCTGGATGGATATAACCGCCCGGGACCCCTACACCGCCTGGTTTGAGGGCGACAACGCCCGCAAGCTGCGCAACGGGCTTTCCGCCATGAACGGCATGCTGTTCGGCCAGCCCGGCTTCTTCAAGCCCGTGCCGTATTCGGGCTTTCTGGCCCAGCGCGGCGCCCGTTTCGCCACGGCGCTGTACGACACCTCGCCCCTTCACCGCACGCTGGAAAATCTGGTGGATTTCAAGCTGATCAACGAAGGGCCAATGCGGCTCGCCGTGGGCGCGGTGAATGTCGAAACCGCCAATTTCGCGTATTTCGACAATGCAGAGCGGGAAATCGAGCCCGAGCACATCATGGCTTCCGGCGCGCTGCCGCCCGGCCTGCCGATGATCCGTATTGGCCGTCATCATTACTGGGATGGCGGTCTCGTCTCCAACACCCCGCTCCAGCATCTGCTGGACAATATCGGGTCGAAAAACCTGCTCGCCTTCCAGGTGGATTTGTTTTCCGCCCAGGGCGAAATTCCGCGCGACATGCCGGAGGTTTTGTCGCGGCAGAAGGATATTCAATACTCCTCCCGCACCCGCACCACCACCGACCATTTCCTGCAAACCCACCGGTTGAAACAGGCCCTGCGCGACGTGCTGGAGAAAATTCCCGCCGCCGAGCTGAGCGATGAGCAGCGGGACATGAAGACCGAGCTGATGCAATTGCCCGAAATCAACCTCATGCAGCTCATCTACCGGCAGAAGGCGTATGAGGGCGATGCCAAGGATTACGAGTTCAGCCGTATCTCGATGAAAGAACATTGGCGCTCCGGCTATTACGACACGCGCAACACCCTGAACCACGAGGATTGGCTGCAATTCAACGGCACCCCTGGAATTCGCTGTTTCGATCTGCACCGCACGGGGGAATAACCCCTTGCCTGCGCCCCGGGCGGCGTGGCAACGAGAACCCCCGGTGCGTTAAGGAGTCAGCGTCGTTGAGTGATCTGTTCGAGAATATCCCGGCCAAGGACAGCTACGGCGCCAAGGATATCGAGGTTCTGGAAGGGCTGGAGCCCGTCCGCCGGCGGCCGGGCATGTATATCGGCGGCACGGATGAGAACGCGTTGCACCACCTCGCCGCCGAGATTCTGGATAACTCAATGGACGAGGCGGTGGCCGGCCATGCCAGCACCATCGATGTGGCGCTGGGTGCTGGCAACCAGCTTACCGTACGGGATAATGGCCGCGGCATCCCGGTGGACCCGCACCCTAAGTTCAAAAACAAATCCGCGCTGGAGGTGATTTTCACCACCCTGCATTCCGGCGGCAAATTTTCTGGCAAGGCCTACGCCACCTCCGGCGGGTTGCATGGCGTGGGGTCATCCGTGGTGAACGCGCTGTCCTCCAGCTTTACCGCCGAGGTGGCGAAAGACCGCAAGCTCTACCGCCAGAGCTATGTACGCGGCCAGCCGCAAACAAAACTGCAAGAGGTGGGAGCGGCGCAAAACCGGCGCGGCACCACCATCAGCTTCGTGCCAGATACCGAGATTTTCGGGAGCCTGAAATTCTCGCCCGCGCGGCTGTTCAAGCTTTGCCGGTCCAAGGCGTATCTGTTCCGGGGCGTAAAAATTCGCTGGAGCTGCGATGCCAGCCTGCTTAAAACCGATTCGGATATTCCCGCCGAGGCGGAACTGCATTTTCCCGGCGGGCTGCGCGACTCGCTGACGGCGGAACTGGGCGACACGGCCTTGGTGTTGCCGGAAATCTGGTCGGGCGAAGCGAAATTCGCCCCCGCGAACGGCCAGGAGCAAGGCAAGCTGGAATGGGCCCTGGCCTGGGTGGAGCAAGGCGATTCCACCATCGACACCTATTGCAACACCGTGCCGACACCCTTGGGCGGCACGCATGAAGCGGGCATGCGCAGCGCCCTGTTGAAGGGCCTGCGCGCCTGGGCGGAAACGCGCGGCAACAAGCGTGGTGCGGCCATCATCGCGGAGGACGTATTCGGCGGCCTGCGCGCCAAGCTCTCACTGTTCATTCGCGACCCGCATTTCCAAGGCCAGACCAAGGAAAAACTCACGACACAGGAGGCCGCGCGCCTCACCGAGACCTCGCTGCGTGACCGGTTCGACCATTTCCTGGCGGGCGACCCCGCCAATGCCGATAATCTGCTGGCCTATGTGGTGGACCGCGCGGAGGAACGCATCCGCCGCAAGGAACAGAAGGACACGCCCCGCAAATCCGCCACACGCCGGCTGCGCCTGCCCGGCAAATTGGCTGATTGCTCCACGGAAAGTGCTGAAGGCACCGAGATCTTTCTGGTTGAGGGCGATTCGGCCGGCGGCTCCGCTAAGCAGGCGCGCAACCGCAACACCCAGGCGATTCTGCCGCTGAAGGGAAAGATCTTAAACGTCGCCTCGGCCTCCGGCGAGAAGCTGCGGCAAAATCAGGAGTTGAAAGATCTTATCGAAGCCCTGGGCTGCGGCACCGGCAACAGCTTCAACCGCGCCAATCTGCGCTATGAACGCATCATCATCATGACCGACGCGGATGTGGACGGCGCGCATATCGCGTCCCTGCTGATGACCTTTTTCTACCGGGAATTGCCGGAACTGATTCGCCACGGCCATGTGTATCTGGCACAGCCGCCGCTCTAACGGCTGACGCAAGGTGCCAAAAGCATCTACGCGATGGACGATGCCGCGCGCGAGAAGATTATGAAAACTTTCAAGCAGGGCGCGAAGGTTGAGATAAGCCGCTTCAAAGGCCTGGGTGAAATGCCACCGGCAGTGCTGAAGGAAACCACGATGGACCCGGCCAAGCGCACGCTGCTGCGGATTATGGCGGCACCTGAAACGCGGGCGGAAACCTCCAACCTTGTGGACAGCCTGATGGGCAAGCGCCCGGAATTGCGGTTTCAGTTCATCCAGGAAAATGCAAGCAAGGTTGAGGAGTTGGACATCTGAGATGCGCCAACGCATTTGACGCGGCGCACAAAATTCAGAACTTTGCTGCGCGCGCCTTCACTCCCGGAAATTCACCTCGTAAATAACCGTGTCAGTTTCAAAACGCGCTTCATGCCATGTGAACGGGGTAAAATGGATCACGACGCCGGGGCGAAGCTGAATCTCGCCCTTTTCGCATAACAGAACGCCAAGCCCTTCCGCGACCATGAAGAATTGCTCGAAAGCATGGTCATGCCGCGGCGCAATTGTTCCAGCCTTCACCATCACCCGCTTCAAATCGCCCGCACCACCGGGGATCAACCGCCGGTCCGCCTTGGCATCGCCATAGGTGGCGACATCGTCCCAGACATATTGCAAGGTTTCGGGCATCTTCATCCCTGCTTCAGGCTTTAAAAACAAGAAAGGCCCTGACGCGGGTCAGGGCCTTTTCTCTAGCGATTTTTATGATAGCTCAGACCATCTTCTTCAAGGACGGAGACGCCTTGAAGCGAACGGTTTTACCAGCCTTCACTTTAATTTCCTCGCCCGTGCGCGGGTTCACACCCTTGCGGGCCTTGGTCTTGCGGACAGTGAAGGTACCGAAGCTCGGCAGGGTGAACTTGCCGTTCTTCTTCATTTCCTTAACGATCGCCTCGATCAGATCGCTCGCGGCGCGGTTGGCCGCAACACCGGTAATTTCCGCGGAATTCTGAATAACCTCAGCAATAAACGCTTTTGACATTAGTAAAGCCTCTTCCTGTTAGCTCGGCCTAGCCTGATTCGCCCGTGTGGCCGAAGATTTCCTCTGACCAAACCTCTGGATTCTCTTATTTCCGCAGGCTGGATGCCAAATGTCTAGCCTTGGCCTGCGGAAAAAACCAGCCTTCATCTGGCGAAACGAAAAGGTTTTTGGGGAAAAAGCGGTTTTTGCCATTGGCGGCGCAGCGGAACCAAGCCCGCAGAGACATGCCACCACTTTTTGAGACGGAAGGAGGGGTGGTGCCCAGAGCCGGAATCGAACCAGCGACACTGCGATTTTCAGTCGCATGCTCTACCAACTGAGCTATCTGGGCCCTTGGTCCAGGCTGCCTAACGGATCAGGCAACCCTTTGCAAGCTCGCTGGTGCTGTCACTGGGAATTGAACCCAGGACCTCTTCATTACCAATGAAGTGCTCTACCCCTGAGCTATGACAGCGAAACCCGCGA
>JAGWOU010000483.1 GCA_028870815.1 Rhodospirillales bacterium
AGCCAATGGCGCCAGCCTCATAGCCGCGTTTTGCCGCATCCCCGATCGAGGCGCGACCGATCTCATGCTCGATGACTGTCAGGACATTGCCGATCGCGTCCCGATGCGCCTGATGCAGCATCGCCTGTTCGGCTTTGGTGGGGGCAAAGGCCCAAGCTATGGAAAGAGATTTAGGCGCGGAGAAGGTCAAGTCGATATAGCCAATCCGCATCTTGGCCGCTTCAAGAATGGCGCGGTATTGGCGGGCGCTCAGTTCCCGGCCCTCGGCATCCCGCCCTGCCAGAATTTGCGCAAGCTGTTCGGGGGCAGGTGTTTTGTCCTTCACACCCAGGCCCGAGAGCAAACGCCGCACCGCCCGTTCGGCCTCTTCAGCGTGCAACGCCTCACCATTAGCCTTCCGCCCCGCCAACATCCGCTCCAATTGCTCGCGCGTTGGCGCTTGTGCCGCATCCAGCCCAAAAATCTGCGCCAGTGGCAGGCTCGAGGCGCGCCGCACCTTCCCTTCGATGGCGCCGCCATCGGCGCGCTGGCCATTCAACAGGCACGCCACCTCATCTGGCTTCAGCCCGCGCCGCGGCTCAATCCCCAGCCGCCGCGCCAGCAGCGGGTTCATATCCCGCCTCGGCGTTGCCGTGGCGCTGCTGCGGTCGGGCGTACTGGCGGCCGTGGCCATCGCGGCGTCCAAACGTTCACCTATGCCCTCGGTGAAAGCGGCTTCTGTACTATCCACACCACCTTCATTGCCACTGCCGATGCCAAAACCAGATCCAGCCCCAAACAAACGCGTCAGACAGGCCAGTGCCTCGTCACGGCCCACCAGCCCCGCCGCCGCGAAGGCCGCGACGGCATGCAAGACCAGCGCATCCCCGCTTTGTTCCAGGCCCGTCCCCCAAGACACGCCGCTCTCGGCAAGGCGCGCCATTTCTGCTTGCACCAGCCCATCCAGCATATCCCCCGCCAACGGCGCGCCACCCACCATAAGCCGGCCATAACGAGAGGCGGCGGCATCGGCGAGCGTCGGCGGCGTCACACCCTGCTCATAATATTCCGCCATCGCCGCCATTTCCGGGGACAAGGTCTGCTGCAATAAATGTTCGCTCATGAACCGCGCGGCACCGGGTGCCCCTGCTGCTCCGGTGCGATAGGTCAGCATTCAACCGCCCTCGCCATCCACGGCCGGCCCCTGCGGCCACTCCGGACCGTTCTGACTAGGCGAAGCTTCGGCAGGCGGTCCGCCAAAGGCCATGCTCAGGATTTGCGCCAGCCCATCGAATTTACGCTCCACATCCCCAACCGACGCATCCAGTTCCATGATCGCGGCAGTGAGACCTTGCAGGGTCGTGAGCAGCGGCGAAGGTACTGCATCCTCGGCGGCGAACTCGTTGAGCTTGCGCAGCAGCGTGGTCTGCACATGCAGCGTATCCAGCATCAGCCCCAACGCGCCATTCATCGCCGCCTGCCCGGCATCTAACGCCGCCAGCCGCGCGGCAATCACCTCCAGGGATATAGGCGGCGCTGGCTGCCCCCTGCGATGTTCCGCCTTGTCGCTCTGACGTTCCATCACAGGAGCGGAGGAATGCCGAAGCAACCCGGCGCCGAACCACCAAGGATTGTCACGGCGTCAGCCGCCGTCGATGCGCCACATCCA
>JAGWOU010000484.1 GCA_028870815.1 Rhodospirillales bacterium
CCGTGATGCCTCTGACGTCGTGCAGGTTCATCTTGAACACCGTCTGGTCAGGCGGCTCCTTTCGCGTTTCCTGAGCCAGGGTTTCCAATCAAAACTTTCTCGTGTGTCTGTCATTTACGGGCCAGGCGCACAGCCGCGTGTGGTATTAATGGGACGTTTAGCAGTCTTTGGCGCCGGTGCTGCTCGACTGCATGAAGAGATCATCCCAATTACGGCGATCTGGACAGAGTTAGAACGCGACCGCAAGTCACTCCGGCCGCTGGGCGAGAGTGGCGAGGAAAAAACCCTCAATCAGCTTGAAGAAGCCCTGCGTGATGCTCGCGAAGCGCCCGGCGCGGCCATCGCCCGTATCCAGGCTCACGTCGCCCAGGATATCACCGACCTGGTCCCAGCCTTGGAAAAGATCGCAGCAGAAAGACTGACTACGGTTAAGGCGCAACTGCAAAAGCGTGGAGAGGAGGAGGCGCGTTCGCTGTCTGACCTACTTGAACAACAGCGGTCACGGATCGCCAAGGCGGCAAAAGAGTTCGATCCCAATCAGCTCACACTCGATCTCGTGCCCGAGGAACGGCGAGAGAGAGAAGCTGACCGGCGGCACTGGGAAGGACGCTTGACACGCCTTGAGCGCGAGTTGCGGGATGAGCCGAAGCGGCTCCGAGATTCTTATGAGGTGCGTGCGCATCGCCTGGAACCGGTTGGTCTTGTGTATCTTTGGCCGGTATCAGGGTAAGTACGATGGCTATCGAAATTTATCACGATCCTGATCTCGAGTGGCTCGACCACGTGCCGCCGGTGGGCCTGGTTGTAGCACCAACGCTCCTTAAGGAATTAGGACTATGCCCAATTAGGCAAACGCCAATCGACACTGGCCTGGTTGCTGAGATTATTGGCTCTGACCTTTCCATGCCCGCACTCACTGACCCCTGGGCTTTCGTCGAGAAAGTGCTCGGCTGGGAAATGCGCCATGTTGCCGGTGCGCCTAGCGGTCCGGCCATTCCTGATGAATTGCTTGTGGCTCTCCCCGAGCACGGCACGACTCTGCGGCCAACTTGGGCGGTCGCTGGGCTCGGGGAAAGCGATCAACCCTGGCAACTCCTTGTACGTATTGAGGCGCCGGGAATTGATCCCGACGCCAGGAACGCGCTCGATGGATGGGAGGCGACTCCGCACCAGCGCTTTGAGCGACTATTGCGTGATACGGGCGTCTTCGCTGGTCTGCTTATTTCCGAGCGCGACGAACGCAGGGATGGCGAGGTTCGGTACTATCCCGAATTTCGCCTGATTTATGCGCCCCGAGGCGAAACCTCCGGCCATCAGAGCTTTCCGATCCGCCCCATGGCGATGGTGGCCGGCCGGCCAATGCTCGGCGGCCTGAAGCTGCTACTTGATCGTAACCGCCTCCTTTTAGGGCCCGATGATCGCCGCCTGCCCGCCCTTCTGAAGCGGAGCCGGGATGCGCAGGCTTTGGTTTCCACGGCCCTGGCCGAGCAAGTTCTGGGCGCACTTCACGAGCTGTTGCGCGGGTTGGATAGCGCCGAACCGGCGCTTGTGCGTGAACTCGCGGCCAGCCGTCCCGACCATCTTTATGAAGGACTGCTGACTGTTTTGATGCGGCTGGTCTTTGTGCTCTACGCCGAAGACCGGGA
>JAGWOU010000048.1 GCA_028870815.1 Rhodospirillales bacterium
TCGGTCTGGCCGGCCCTTATGATTTTCTGCCTTTGAGAGACCCGGTGCTTAAAAAAATCTTCGGGCCGCCCGATGGACTTGCGCGCACCCAGCCCATCAATTTCGTTTCACCCGGCGCACCGCCCACCTTTCTTGCCGCCGGCACCGCCGACCATACAGTGAGCCCGGGCAATACCAAACGGCTGGCGCAGCGCTTGGCCCAGGCGGGGGACGATGTGCAGGTCAAGCTATATCCCGGCATTACCCATCGCCTGCTGATCGGCGCGTTTTCGCCATTGCTGCGCTGGCTGGCTCCTGTGCTGGCCGACAGCCTCGCCTTCATTCACCACACACCGCCAAAGCAAGGGAATGTGCCATGAGCTTTGCCGCCACCATCGCCAACGCCGCCGAGCGCCATAAAATCCCCGATAGCCTGCTGCGCCTGGGCATAGGGCAGTTGGTGGCGCGCACGGACCGGAATCTGGCCCGACAGCCGGATGACACCACCGCCTTCGCGCGGGATATGGCGGGCTTTCCCATTGCCCTGCACACTGAGGATGCAAACCGCCAGCATTATGAATTGCCCCCGGAATTCTTCGGCCTGATTCTTGGGCCGCGGCGGAAATATTCCTGTTGCTTGTACCCCACCGGGCAAGAATCGCTGGCGGAAGCGGAACTGCATGCGCTGGAGGAGACTGTTGCGCATGCGGATCTGGCCGATGGCCAGGATATTCTGGAGCTGGGCTGCGGATGGGGATCTTTGACACTGTTCATGGCGGAGCGGTTTCCGGAGGCGCGCATTACCGCCGTCTCCAACTCCACCCCGCAGTGGCTTTATATCGAGGCGCAGGCGGCGGCACGGGGCATGAAGAATCTGCGCGTGGTTACCGCCGATATGAACGCGTTTGAGCCCGCCCGGAATTTTCATCGCGTTGTCTCGGTGGAGATGTTCGAACACATGGCCAACTGGCGCGCGTTGCTGACGCGGGTGCAGGGCTGGCTGGCGCCTGAAGGAAAGCTGTTCCTTCACGTATTCTCTCATGCCGCCAGCCCTTACCGTTTCAACCACCAGGATGACGCCGACTGGATTGCCAAGCATTTTTTCACTGGCGGCATCATGCCCAGCCATGGCCTTGCCGGGGCGTTCCCCGAGCTTTTCACCGTCACGCGCGACTGGCGCTGGAGCGGCGCGCATTATGCCCGCACCGCCGAAGACTGGCTGCGCAATTACGACCATAACGCCGTACAGATACGGGCCTTGCTGAAGCAGGTTTATGGCGCCGAGGCACCGGTTTGGGAGCGCCGCTGGCGGCTTTTTTTTCTTGCCACGGCGGGTTTGTTCGGCCATGGCGGCGGCGAGCCCTGGGGCGTTAGCCACTATCTGCTGACGCCCGTGCCGTGATCATCTGCGCCTATGCCGGGCTGGCGGTGACGCTGGCCATGGCGCTGGCCTGGGTGGTGCAGCGTCAGGCGGGGAACGCGGGTTGGGTGGATGTGATATGGACCGGCTCATCCGGCATTGCGCTCGCCGGGGTGGCGCTGGCGGCACCTGGGGCGCCATGGCGGCACGTTATGCTGGCGGCGCTGCTTGTTGCATGGGCCGGGAGGCTGGGCGGGCATGTGGCCTGGCGGGTGGCAACAAGCCCCGAGGATACGCGCTACGCCATGATGCGCGAAGCGGCGGGCGAACGGTTTCAGGCGCAGATGCTGGGATTGGTGGCCGGACAAGGGTCGGTAACCGGGCTGCTGGCGGTGGCGGTATATCTGGCCGCCGCACAGCCCGCGCCGCAGCCGAGATTCGCGGACATGGCCGGGGCGGCGCTGCTGCTGCTGGCCTTGGCCGGCGAGGCGCTGGCGGACCAACAACTGCGCGCATGGCGGGCGAAGCCGGAAAATCATGGCGGCATTTGCGAGGCCGGACTGTGGGCCTTATGCCGCCATCCGAATTATTTATGCGAGGCGCTGGCCTGGCTGGCTTATCCGGTAATCGCGCTGGTGCCGGAACGCCCGGTTACCTGGCTCGCCTTCATCGCGCCGGCGCTGATGTTTCTGGTGCTGCGCTACCTTACCGGCGTGCCGCCGCTGGAAGCCGCCATGCTGGCCCGCAGGGGCGATGCCTACCGTGCTTATCAAGCGCGGACCCATGCGATGTGGCCGCGTTGGCCAGGGGTGAATGGTTAGGGCAGTTTCCGCTCGCATTGGCTCACGAAGAATGCGCTAGAGCCGGATCGGCCCTTCACATCCGTGCTGCGGTTTTTCCGAATTATGGATTTGGAATATCCGAGGGACAGCTTGAGCGGCGCATGATAACGTTAAAAAACTGATATTACTTAAAAAAACAAAATCAGATCAGAGAGGAACGGATGGCAGACACCGAAATCGGGGCGCCGTTGCAGGCGAGTCTCAAACATAATTCAGTCGGGCTTCCCGGCGCGGTCATCATGTCCGCTGCGATCATGGGCCCTGCTGTTTCCACTTTCTTCAACCCGCAATTCTCCACGCCGTTTTCCGGCCCGGCAACGCCATTTGTATATTTCGCCTGTCTCGTCGCCATTCTGATCACCGCCAGCGGCATTATGGAAATGGCGGCGGAAACGCCCAGCGCCGGTTCTTTCTATACCTATGTGGCGCAGGGGTTGGGCCCGCATGCCGGCTTCGTGACCGGCGGACTGATGTTTCTGGCCTATGCGCTGCTGCCCCCCATCGAGGTTGCCCTGATCGGCGCTTATTTACAGCAGACCATCCAGCAGGAATTCGGCATCAACATCCCCTGGTGTCTGATCTCCATCATTCCTTGGGGGTTCATGACCTTCCTGGCGCTGGAAGGTGTGCAGAGCTCTTTGCGCACGGCGATGATCCTGTTCCTGATCGAAGTGGGCGTGGTGATGACGATGGCGATCATCGTTGTGGCCATGGGCGGCGCGCATGGCCTGACCTTGCGGCCATTGTCTCCCGCATCCTCGCCGCATGGCGTGCAAGGGCTGGTGATCGGCGCGGTTTTCGCGGCACTCAGCTTCGTCGGGTTCGAGGGCGCGACAACGCTGGGCGAGGAAGTGCGGAACCCGCGCCGCAATGTGCCGCTGGCCATTGCACTTTCCACCATCGCGGTGGGCTTGTTGTACACGTTCTGCATCTGGTCTGAGGTTGTGGGGCTGGGTGTCGATAAGGTTGCGGCACTCACCGGCGCCTCAACGCCGTGGAACGATCTCGCCCACATGTATGCGCCGTGGATGACGCCGCTCATCATTCTAGCCTCAGTTTCCAGCATGTTCGCGGTTTCGGTGAATTCCAATACCGGCATCGTGCGCATTCTTTACGCCATGGGCCGGGAAGGATTGCTGCCGCGCGCGCTGGCCCACATAAACCCCAAGCATAACACGCCATCCAACGCCGTGCTGTTCCAGAGCGGCTTTACCTTCCTGACCGTTCTGATCGTCGGCGCGCTTTCCGGTGGGTTGGGGAACCCCGATGGCGGCAGCAATGTGTATGGCTATCTGGGCTTTCTGCTGACGCTGGCCATTCTGGTGGTTTACGTGCTCGCCAATATCGCCGCCATTGCCTATTTCATGAAACGCGGCAGCGGCAAAATCCTGCGCCACGCCTTGCTGCCGGCACTCGGCTGCCTGTTGATGATTGGCCTTTTCGCTGGCCAGATCGTGGAAAACACCGGCGCGCCTTACACCTGGATGCCGTGGATCACGCTTTGCTGGTTCGCCTTGCTGGTGCTGGGGGCGATTTGGCTGGCGGTGACCAGGCCGGAGACCTTACGAAAGGCCGGCGCTGTGCTCGGCTCCGACGAGACGGTGAAACTGGGCGGTTGAGTTTGACCCGGCTGGCGCGGGGCGTGGGCCGCGCCAGTTCCTGGCAGGCTACGACGCGGGTGTGTTCGCCAGCCGCAGCGCGGCCTCAATACCGCTTTCCAATATCTTGTCCGAAAATTCCGGCTCATTCACCGCACGGGCCATTTGCAGGCAGCCCAGCAATGTGGCGAATAAGCCAATGGCGGCGCGCTCCCGCGCCGGCGCATCCATTTCCGCAGGAAAGGCGCTGATATACTGCTCCAGAAGGCCGCGTAGCCGGGCGGTAAACACGGCGCGGGTTTCGGGCTCATGCCGGGCAATCTCGCTGACAAGTGCTGCTGCGGCACAGCCCCGCTCGGGCGTGTCCCGGTGGGATGGGCGCAGATAAAAGCGGATCAGCGCCTCCAGGCTTTCCGGCCCGGTTTCCGTGGCCTCAAGTATTTTCTGGCGGTTGGCCTGGGTCTGGTCGAGGGCAGATTCCAGTGCCAGGCGGACCAGATCCTCCTTTGAGGTGAAATGCGCGTAAAAGCCGCCCTGGGTGAGGCCCGCCTCGCCCATCAGCCCGGCGATGCCGGTCGCGGCCACGCCATCCCTACGGAATTTCCGGGACGCGGTTTCGATAATCCGCTGCCTCGTCTCTTCTTTATGCCCCTTCTCAAAGCGCATCTGCCTTGCTCCAACTCCATTAAATGATGATTGACATTTAATATTATATCTATAATTTAAAGACAAGAACTTTCTCTATCCTTTCATAAGGACTTCACTTCATGACCCAATCCAGTAAGGCCGGAACAGCTTTGATCACCGGCGCCTCCAGCGGCATAGGCGCTGTTTACGCCGACCGCTTCGCCAAGCGGGGCTATAACGTGATTCTCGCCGCGCGGGATGAAGCCAGGCTGAACGCCCTGGCGGCGAAGCTGCATGCCCAATATGGCGTGGCGGCGGCCGTGCTGCCGGCGGATCTTTCCACCGAGGCAGGCATTGAAGCGGTGGAAGGCCGGCTGGAAGCCGATGCCGCCATCAGTGTTTTCGTGAATAATGCCGGCATCGCCAAGCTGGGCACACTAGCTGAAATGTCCGGACGTGATATCAGCGATATCATTCAGCTAAACGTAAATGCCGCGGCACGCCTGGCGGGGGCGGCGGCAAGGGCGTTCACGCCACGCAAGACAGGGCGGGTGATCAACGTGGCCTCCGTTTTGGCGCTGGTCTCCGAGTGGTTCAACCCGGTTTATAACGCCAGCAAGGCGTTCGTCCTCAGCCTGAGCCAGAGCATGCAGAACGAGCTGGGGCCGCTTGGCGTGAAGGTGCAGGCGGTGCTGCCGGGGGCCACGCGCACCGAAATATGGTCCCGCGCCGGAGCCGATATTTCCGCACTACCGCCAGAAATGGTGATGGGCGTGGACGAGATGGTGGATGCGGCGCTGGTTGGCTTCGACCGCGATGAGACCGTGACCATCCCTGCCCTGCCCGACGCGGCGGAGTTCGAGGCCTTCACCCAGGCGCGGCTGAAGATGGGGCCAAACCTGTCCCGCGACCACGCAGCCGCGCGCTATCACACGGCTGCCGCCACATGAGCGGCGCGGCGGTGGCCGGGGCGGTTCCGAAGGGGCGAGGAAAATTGCCCCGCCGTGCCCTGATCTGGGGTGGGGCCGTGATCCTTGCCGCCGCCGCGCTGGGCTGGGGCGCGAATGACTGGCTCTATGGGCAATATATCGAAAGCACGGACGATGCCTATGTGGGCGGCAATGTCTCCGCCCTGGCGCCGCAGGTGAGCGGACTGGTGACGCAGGTGGCGGTGACCGACAACGAGGCGGTGCATAAGGGGCAGTTGCTCATCCAGTTGGATGACCGCCCTTATCGCGCGGCCTTGGCCAAGGCACAGGCAGATGTGCAGGCGGCACAGGCCGCGCTGGCCAATCTGGCGGCGCAGGAGACGCTGCAAAACGCCCTGATTGAAGAAGTGCAGACGGCGATTGCCTCGGCGGATGCGGCGGTGACGCTGGGTTTGGCCAATCAGACGCGTTACAGCAATCTGGCCAGTATCAATGCGGGGTCTGTGCAGCAGGCGCAAACGGCGCGGGCCACTTATAAGCAGGATTTGGCGGCTGCGCAGAAAGCCCGCGCGGCGCTGAAGGCGGCGCAGGCCCAACTGGATGTGATCGACACCCAAAAGGCGCAGGCGCAAGCCAGCCTGGCGGCGGCACAGGCCGGAGAGCGGGATGCCGCGCTGAATGAGCAATATACGCAAATCCGCGCGCCGTTTGACGGCACGGTAGGCAACCGCGCCGCGCATGTGGGCGATTACGCCAGCGCCGGCACGCAGCTGATCTCTCTGGTTCCAGCCACCGGGTTGTGGGTGGATGCGAATTTCAAGGAAGACCAGCTTGCTCATATGCGGCCCGGGCAGGAGGTGCAGATAAGCGCCGATATTTCGCCCGGCACAAAGATAACCGGCATTGTGCAAAGCCTCTCCCCGGCCTCGGGCTCGGTGTTCAGCCTGCTGCCGGCCGAGAACGCCACAGGAAATTTCACCAAGATCGTGCAGCGCGTGCCGGTACGCATTTTACTGGAAGGCAGCGCCGGGAATTTGGGGCTGCTGCGGCCGGGGCTTTCCGTTACCGCTTCCGTGAACACCAAATGAAGGCGATTCTGCCCTTCGCCGTGATGTGCATCGGCATGTTCGCGGCGTTGCTGGATATTCAAATTGTTGCTTCATCCCTGCAGGATATCGGCGGCGGGCTTTCCGCGGCGCAGGATGAAATCGGCTGGGTGCAGACGGCCTATCTGATCGCGGAGATTATCGTGATTCCGCTTTCCGGCTGGCTCACACGGGTGTTTTCCACACGCTGGCTGTTCACCGCCTCCGCCGCTGGGTTCACCCTTTCCAGCATGCTCTGCGGACTAGCCTGGAACATCGAGAGCATGATCATGTTCCGCGCCCTGCAGGGCCTGCTCGGCGCCTCGATGATCCCGACTGTGTTCACTTCCTCATTCCACTATTTCCAAGGCCAGAAGCGGGTTTATTCGGCGGCGGTGATCGGCACCATCGCTTCCATCGCGCCTACGCTAGGGCCAGTGATCGGCGGCTACATCACCGATGTTCTGAACTGGCATTGGCTGTTTTACATCAATCTCGTCCCGGGCCTGCTGGTGACGATTTTCGTGGCGCTGCTGGTGGATATCGACAAACCCGATCTCACTTTGCTGCGGCAGGCGGATTATCCCGGCATCGCGCTGATGGCGCTGGGGCTCGGCACGCTGGAATATTTTCTGGAGGAAGGGTCGCGCTGGAATTGGTTTGATGATGCCACCATCAAACATTGCGCCTGGATCGCGGGAATTTCGCTGAGCGCCTTCATCATCCGCAGCCTGATGCTAAAAAACCCGGTGATGGATTTCAGGGTGCTACTCAATTCCAATTTCAGCATCGGCTGTGTTATTTCCTTCGTCGTCGGCATCGGCATGTTCGCGACGATTTATCTGACGCCGTTATTCCTTGGCTATGTACGTGGATTTTCTGCCTGGCAGACGGGTATTGCGATTTTCTCCACCGGCATCGCCTCGGTGGCCGGCGTGCCGGTTTACATCGCGCTGGCAAAACGTTTCGATACACGCTGGATTATGATGGCCGGGCTGATCTGCTTCGGGCTCGGTATGTGGAGTTTCTCTTACATCACCAGCGATTGGGGCTGGCGGCAACTGCTGATTCCGCAAATTCTGCGCGGCTTTCCGCAGGTGTTCTGCGTGGCGCCGTCCGTCACGCTGGGGCTGGGCAGCTTGCCGCCGGAGCGGCTGAAGTATGCCAGCGGCCTGTTCAACATGATGCGCAATCTGGGCGGGGCGGTTGGCATCGCGCTGTGCGGGGCGGTGCTGAATGACCGCACGAATTTCCATTTCTTGGTGCTGGCATCCAACCTCACCGTTGCACGTGCGCAGGTGCCTGAAGCCATGAGGCAAATGACGCAGGCCGTGGACGGCACCCAGGCGGCGCTGCGGGAATTGTGGCAAATAACCTATGCCCAGGCGCAGACCATGGCTTATGCGGATGCATTCTGCGCCATCGCCATGGCCTTTGTGCTGGCGGTGTGCCTGGCGCCGTTCCTACGGCAGGTGAAGCCGCCCGCGCAGCCAATATCCGAACATTAAGCCAGACCCCCGGAAGAGATCTGGCTGGCTTCAGAATGGTGGTTTCAGCTTGCTGGGTGATAGACCAGCAAGGTCAATGTGCCGGGCTCGAACTTATAGCGCGGCGCGAAACCTGGATGTTTCACCACGCCTTTACCCATGGGGGTCGCGGTAACAAGATAAACGTCGCCTGTTGCCTCGTTCACCGCCATGGTGCGCGCGCCAAGCCGGGTTTTCACCGGCACCAGAGCGACGTAGCGATTGGCATTGACCTCGCGGATAACCGAGAGCGTGCCCGTGCTGTTGGCGCTGAAAATGAGGTGGCGTTTGGTATCAAAGGCAGCGCTGTCTGAGCCTTTGCCGATTGGCAAGAGCGCGACCTCGGCCCCGGTATCGGTATTTACCACCGCCAGCTTGCCGTTCTGGCAGCTGGTGAACACGCGCGAAGCCCCGGGATCTATCGCCACGCCGGTTGGCGCCTCGCAGCCTGGCAACGGCCAGCGGGCGGTCACCTGCCCGGTCTTGGCATCAACCGCCGCTATCTCGTTCTTGTCGTTCAGCGCCACGAAAACCTGACCGTGCCCATTCGCCGCCAGATATTCCGGCGCGCCGCCAAGCGGGATTTTCATCTCGGCGTCCGTGGCGGGGTTGAGCGCCAACAAGGCCGCGGAGTCGCCGGCGGCGACGAAAATCTTACCCGTCGCGGGGTCGAACACCATGCCGTCCGTATCGTCCAATGACGGGAGGGTTTTTTCCACCTTCAACGTGGCGGGGTTGAACACGGATAATGTCTGTGTGCCGGAGCTATCAGTATAGCCCAGGCCGGTGGCGGGATTGAAGGCGATACCGTGGGTGTCGTCCAGCCCCATGACATTGCCTTGCAGCTTGTTCGTGGCGGTATCCACCACAGAGAGCGTGTGGCCATGGGCGATGAACAGCTGCCCGGTGGCGGTATGGTAGTGCATGTAATCCCAATGAGCCGCGCCGCCGAGCGGAACCATTGCGGCGAGGTTATAGAGTGGCGGGACGGGCGCCGCAGCCTGCGCCGCTGGAATGGCGGCGGCCACGAACAACGCTGAAAGCCCGGCACGGAAGAACGATCTCATCATTAACCTTTCTTTGTAAGCAAAAACATTTGCGGCCCAGCCCACGCGGTGGACCGCACGATTACGTTAGCCCTGAAATGGCCGCGCTTTTGCGAAGGTTTGGCAAAATATCTGACATAACTGTCGGGGTGCACGGCGCTGGCCTATAGGGGCGCTCCGCCAGAACACGATCGGAGCTTT
>JAGWOU010000485.1 GCA_028870815.1 Rhodospirillales bacterium
CCGCCGATTTGCGAGTATTCGCCTTCGACATTTTCGCGCACCACCCAGAAATCGATGTCCCCGGGTTTTTTATCCCGCAAGGGCGGGGTGATGCCCGGCAGCAGCCGCACCGGGCGCAAATTCACATATTGGTCGAATTCCCGCCGGATCGGCAGCAGCAGGCCCCAGAGCGAAATATGGTCCGGCACGCCAGGAAAGCCCACAGCGCCGAGAAATATGCTGTCGCTATCGCCAAGCTGTTTGATGCCGTCCTCCGGCATCATCCGGCCGGTCGCCTTATAGGTTTCGCAGCTCCAGTCGTAATGCACAAACTCGAAGCCGAAGCCGAATTTCTCTCCCACGGCTTCAAGGGCGCGCAGACCCTCGCCCATCACCTCCTTGCCGATACCGTCGCCCGGGAGAACCGCTATTCTGTAACGCGCCATGAGATGTTCCATGTGAAGTGAAAATGGGCGATCTGCGGGCTTCCTGCCTCGATGCGGCGGGTCGTCACATTGGCGGCATCAGTCCGTTCTTGCCAACGCTGATGCGGCTGGCGGTCACCGCGCCGTTGGTAACGGGCCCGGAGGGGAAGAAGATCACATGCGCCCCTGGCTTCAGGTCCGCCGCATTGCCGGGCGCGTAAGTGACGACGGGAACGCCCTGTGGAACCAGCACGGTTTTGGTGCCACTGCCGTCATTCACGGTCAGTGTCAGGTCGCCGGAGCCGCTGACCGCGCCAACGGTTCCGGTGGTGTTGGCGATGCCGCCAACCGTGCCGTTCGTCATCGTGCTGTGCGGTGCCAGGTTCCATTGCCGGGTTCCAAGGCCGATGCCGCGCATGGATTCTGGGAAAATCTGCAGCTCCATGGCCCGGTAGCTGCCGCCCATCTGCTTCACCGCGGCGGTGCCCACGTAAGAGCCGGGCTTCACCGCCGCCAGGGAGCTGGGAAGGACCTCTGTGATGGAAGCATTAGGCGCCAGGGTCACGGCGAGTGTGGTGCCGGATAGCTCGGTGACGGAGAATTTGCCGCCTTGCACCGCATCAATCGTGCCGCGGATTGGCAAAGGCGGGGCCGCCGCCGCCGTGCCGCCAAGCGCGACCATGGAGCCAAAAATCACCAAACGGATCGTATTCTTCATCGAATATCCTTTCTGGGTACTGTGCGAGAGGCAATGCTTGCGCGCCTTTATTCCATGGCGGCTAAACGACCGGCCCACGTGATTTGACATAGGGGGCTTGCAAAAAACAACCCCGGGGCTTGAAAGCGTAATCAGCTTGGTAGGCGCCGTAATTCACAAGTAAAATTTGTCAATGTGACAAAAATAATCTGCTATTAATATGGTTTTGATCGTCCTAGCCTATTTCTCCTGTCGGATGAGGATTTTATCCGGCCAAGCGGGAGCAAGGCGTGAAAGCGACAAAAGGCATCGATTATTCGTCTCCGATCGGGGACGAGGTGGCTCATACGACCTGCTATATGTGCGCTTGCCGGTGCGGGATTAAGGTTCATCTGAAAGATAGCCAGCTTCGTTACATTGAGGGCAACCGCGATCATCCCGTGAACCGTGGCGTATTGTGCGCGAAAGGTTCGGCGGGGATCATGAATGTGCTTTCCCCCGCGCGGCTGCGCAAGCCGCTGAAGCGCGTGGGCGAGCGCGGGGC
>JAGWOU010000486.1 GCA_028870815.1 Rhodospirillales bacterium
TTCAAATTCCTGGCCGCCCAGGCGAATGGTATCGCCCGCCTTCAGCCACGCATCCGGCGTGCAGTTTCTGGCGATGATGCCATAACTCCGGCCCTGTTCGGCCAGCCCATCGAGCAGGAACTCATCCTCGATGCCTGGGCCGGTGATGCGCACACCAAGCTGGCCGGCAAGCTCCGCCGCCCCGCCGGCATGGTCGATATGGCCATGGGTGAGGAAGATGTCGGTAATTGATAAGCCCAGCTTGTTGATCTGCGACATAATGACCGGCACGTCGCCGCCGGGGTCGATCACCGCCCCCTGCTTGGTTTCGTCGTCCCAAACCAGCGCGCAATTCTGCTGGAAGGCGGTGACGGGAATGATGCCGATTTTAAAGCTCATGAGCGTAGGTCCGGTGGCGTAGCTTCGGTTTTCAACAGGGCGACAGCCTCTTCCAAAGTGAGGATTTCCTGCGCGGCGCCGCCCAGGCGGCGGATGGCCACTTTGCGCTCCTCAGCCTCCTTGCGGCCGACGACGAGGATGTTGGGCACGTGATGCAGGGAATGGTCGCGGATCTTGGCCTGAATCTTCTGGTTGGAAATATCCAGCTCCACCGCCAGACCAGCCTGTTTCAGCGCGGCGGTAACTTCCGCGGCGTAATCATCGGCATCGGAAACGATGGTGGCGACCACCGCCTGCACCGGGGCCAGCCAGAGCGGGAAGCGCCCGGCATATTGCTCGATGAGAATACCGAGGAAACGCTCAAAGCTGCCGATGATGGCGCGGTGGAGCATCACCGGCCGGGCGCGGCCGCTTTCGGAGGTGACGTATTCGGCGTCCAGCCGCTCCGGCAGCACGAAATCCACTTGCAGCGTGCCGCATTGCCAGTCCCGCCCGATGGCGTCGCGTAGCACGAATTCCAGCTTCGGCCCGTAGAAAGCGCCCTCGCCCGGGTTGAGCGTGTAAGTCACGCCCGCGATCTCGCAGGCTTGCTTCAAGGCGCCCTCGGCGCGGTCCCACACCTCGTCGGACCCGGCGCGGACGTCCGGGCGGTCCGAGAATTTCACCACGAAACTCTCGAAGCCGAAATCCTTATAGACGCTTTCCAGCAGCGCCACGAAACGCACGGTCTCGTCCGCGATCTGGTCTTCGGTGCAGAAGATATGCGCGTCGTCTTGCGTGAAGGCGCGCACGCGCATGATGCCGTGCAGCGCGCCTGAGGGCTCGTAGCGGTGGCAGGCGCCGAATTCGGCCATGCGGATGGGAAGCTCGCGGTAGGAGCGCAGGCCCTGGCGGAAGATCTGCACATGACAGGGGCAGTTCATCGGTTTGAGGGCAAGCATGGTGTCTTCCTCCTCAACCTCGGCGATGAACATGTTCTTGCGGTACTTGTCCCAATGGCCGGAGAGTTCCCACAGCTTGCGGTCCACCAGCTGCGGGGTGCGCACTTCCTCGTATCCGCCTTCTTCCTGGCGGCGGCGGATATAGGCTTCCACCGTGCGGTAGAGCTTCCAGCCTTTCGGATGCCAGAAGATGGAGCCGACGGCTTCTTCCTGGATATGGAACAGGTCCATCTCCTTGCCGATCTTACGATGGTCGCGGCGCTCGGCTTCCTCTAGCTGGTGTAGATAGGCTTCCAGCTCCTTATTGTCGCGCCAGGCGGTGCCG
>JAGWOU010000049.1 GCA_028870815.1 Rhodospirillales bacterium
CTCGGCGGTGACGATGTTTTTAGGCACACTGCCGCTGCTTGCCGCGGGCGGGCC
This sequence comes from Rhodospirillales bacterium, assembly GCA_028870815.1. Lineage (GTDB taxonomy): Bacteria > Pseudomonadota > Alphaproteobacteria > Acetobacterales > Acetobacteraceae > Acidocella. The sequence goes on from JAGWOU010000049.1 coordinate 55, forward strand.
CGGCCTGAGGCAGATGATGGCGGCAATGCCCTGGCGGGAATGGCAGCTGATGCTGTTCATGAGCATTGGCATTTCAGTGGTGGCGTTGATCGCCTGGAACAAGGGCGTTGCGCTGCTGGGCGCGCAAAGTGCCAGCTGGTTCCTGTATCTGTTGCCGGTGTTCAGTGCGTTGGGCGGGTTTGTGCTGCTGGGCGAGCCGCTCACCCTGGAGGAGCTGGCGGGAGGGGCGATGATCCTGGGCTCGGTGTTCATCGCCCAGCGCGGACGTTAGGTTATTCCGCTTCTTCCTCGTCTTCTTCTCCCGGCGGTGCTGGCAGCTTGTAGCTATCGTTCAGCCAACGGCCGAGATCGATCTCCGCGCAACGGCGCGAGCAAAAAGGTTTATGTTCTGGCGCGGCTGGTTTGCCGCAAATGGGACATTTCATCCGTTCAAAAGTTCATGCAAAGGCGGGCGGATTCGCCGCCGGTTGATTTCGGCAAAGCCGAGATGCGAGATACCGAGAAGATCTGGTGAGAGCGGGTCGCGTGTCAACGCCTCGCGCATTGGCGGCACCAGCTTTTGCCGTTGCGCCGGTTTAAGCCCCGCGAAATCGATGAGGATGCCGCCTGAGAGGTTGCGCAGAACGATCTGCCGGCAAATTTCCGGGATGATGGCGGCGTTGAGCGCGAGCGGCGGCATATGGCTCGCGGCGGCCGCGTCAACATCCAAGAGCGTGGCCGCCGGCGCGGCGGTGATGTGCAAGCGGGCGCCATGGGGCAGGGGGGCCAGCGGCTCGGCCAGGGTGGCGATCTCGTCCTCCAGCACCGGGTCGAAGGCGCGGGCGTCATAGCGCATCCGCCCTTCCAGTGCCGGGCGGAGTTCGGCCATGAGCGCGTGGTCATCCAGAACGATCTCATGCCCAGGGAAACGCTGCGCCAACTCAACAAGCGGGCCGGGGCCGTTAGCGATAAGGCCGGGGGAATCGCCGGGCGTGGTGCTGTCCAGCTTCAGGCGCGGGCCTTTGCCGCCTTGCGCGGCGCGGGTGACGCGGACGCTGACATATTGGCCGATGCTGAGGGATTTGCCTCCGGCGCTGTCCGGCAGGAAACCCGAGACCTCCGCGCCGAGCGCCACGAAACGCCCGGCCAGGGCTTTTTCCACGGCATCCACACGGCCCGTGTACAAATCGCCCACGCCATCCGGTGCCTGCGGGTTCCAAAGGTAGAATTCCGCCAGTTCATCGCCGTGCAGCAACGCGACACGCACCAGCCCATTACGCAAGGAAGCGGCGATCAATGCCAGCCCAGGCCGCGCAGCAGGGTGGTGGTTTCGTGCAAGGGCAGCCCCACCACACCGGAATAGGAACCGGAGATAAAATCGATGAAGCGCGCCGCTTGGCCCTGAATGGCATAGCCTCCGGCCTTGCCCTGCCACTCGCCGCTTTCGAGATAGGCGCGCAATTGCGGTTCATCCAGCCTTGTGAAACTGACCACCGATTCCACCACGCGGCAGGACATACGGCCATCCGGCGCTGAAACGGCCACGGCGCTGTAAACCTTGTGGCGGCGGCCGGAGAGCAGGCGCAGATAACGCTCGGCATCCTCACGTGATTCAGTTTTATGCAATATGCGTCGCCCGGCGGCGACCACCGTATCCGCCGCGATCACGAAGGCATCCGGCGCGGGGGTGAGTTTTTCCAGTGCCATCCGGCGCGCATAGGCGCGGGGCAATTCGTCTGAACGGGGCGATTCGTCGATCTCGGGGGCGGCGATCCGGTAAGGCTCGATGCCGATCTGCCGCAGCAACGCCAGGCGGCGCGGGCTGGCCGAAGCCAGAATTACTTGAAGCGGAATGTGATCCGGCCTTTGGTGAGGTCGTATGGAGTCATTTCGACATTCACGCGGTCGCCGGCCAGAACGCGGATGCGGTTTTTGCGCATCTTGCCGCTGGTATGGGCGAGAATCTCGTGGTCGTTATCCAGCTTCACGCGAAACATGGCGTTGGGCAGCAGCTCGGTCACCATGCCGCTGAATTCGATCATATCTTCTTTAGACAAACACACCTCGGCTGAGAATGAAGGAAACTGGCGCCCAAATGGGCCGGGATTGTTTTGCCGTCAAGGCTTTCCACTCTGCGCCCGGTGCGGGTGACACCCCGGTGGCGGTGGGGCCGCGGGCTAGATTCTATATTAACCACATGATTTTCAAGAGAAATTCGGATATGGTGGGCACTACAGGGATTGAACCTGTGACCCCCACCATGTCAAGGTGATGCTCTACCGCTGAGCTAAGTGCCCATATCCGTGCCGGGTTACTAGCGGCGTTGGGCACAGGAGGCAAGGGGTTTGAAAAGCAGGTTGAAGGCGCCGGTGCGGCGTTTGCCGCGCTTGGCGAGTCGGATCTGGCGGCGACGCGTGGCGTTTTGGAGCGGAGCGGTGGCGGTGGGCGCGGTGAGCGTGTTGTTCGCCCAGGCCGCGGATGGCGCGGAACAGATATTCTTCCATGCCACGCATAAGTTTTGGGCGTTGCCGTTGATCATCACGCCGCTTGGCTTTCTTTTTTGTGCCTGGGCGGCGGCCAGCGTGTTTCCGGGTTCGCAAGGCAGCGGCATTCCGCAGGCCATCGCCGCGCGGCAATTGCCGCGCGGTGTCGCCCGCCGCCGGCTGCTTTCGGTGCGGTTATGCTTCGCCAAGATCGGGCTGACGGTGGTGGGGTTGCTTTGCGGCGCCTCTGTGGGGCGCGAAGGCCCGACCGTGCAGGTGGGGGCCACGATCATGCTGCAAGTGGCGCGGATGCGCGGGTTGCAAAATGAGCGTGGGTTGATCCTGGCGGGTTCCGCTGCTGGCATTGCTGCAGCGTTCAATGCGCCGCTGGCCGGGGTTGTGTTCGCCATCGAGGAAATGAGCCGCAGCTTCGAGGTAAAAACTAATGGCCTGGTGCTGACCACCGTGATCATCGGCGGTCTCGTCTCGCTGGGGCTTACCGGCGACTACACCTATTTCGGCAGCAGCGATGCGGCGGTGCGGGGCCTGGGCGGCTGGGTGCTCACGGCCTTTTGCGGTTCGGCAGGCGGGCTTCTGGGCGGATTGTTCAGCCGGCTGATGATGGATCTCAGCGCCTGGGCGCGGGGTTGGATGTCTGCGAATCCGAAATTCCGGCGGCTGATCTATCCATTTTGTTGCGGATTGCTTGTCGCGGGGATCGGCATTGTCACCAAAGGCGATAGTTTCGGTACCGGCTACCAGACCGCCCGCGCGGCGGTGGAAGGCGTTGCCCCGCATTGGTATTTTTGGCCGGCGAAGTTCCTGACCACGCTGATCACCGCCATATCCGGCATGCCGGGGGGCATATTCGCGCCGTCGCTGTCCGTCGGCGCCGGGCTTGGGGCGTGGATCGCGGGTGCTGGCGGCCATGCCGCCAGCCTCGGTGCGATGCTGGGCATGGCCGGTTATTTCGCCGGCGTGGTGCAGGCGCCGATGACGGCCTTCGTGATTATCCTGGAAATGACGGGCAATACCGGCGCGGCCATTCCGGTGATGGTGGCGGCGATGCTGGGGCTTGGCGCCTCGCGCCTGGTCTGTCCGCGCCCGCTCTACCACGAACTCGCACACGGATTTTTGCAGCAGCAGCATATATCGCTTCGGCGCCCCGGCGGGCAGGACGAGCCGGCGTGACGGTTCACAGCATTTCATTCGGAAGCCGAAAGCTTCCTGGATAATAGCAAGACGCTGCTGGACGGGTTGCTCAGCCCGTTTCAGCCCGGCGGCTGAAAGCCCGGATGGCCGGTGCGCCAGAGTGTGAAGGCCATGACGTCGGTGGTTTCCTGAACGCGCTGGGCGCGGGTTGAGCCGAAGCCATGCCCGGCATCGGCCTCCACCCGCAGCAGCACGGGGTTTTTGCTGGCGGTGGCGGCTTGCAGCCGCGCGGTCATCTTGGTCGCTTCCCAGGGTGAGACGCGGGGGTCGTGCAGCCCGGTGGTGAGCAGCACGGAAGGATAGTCCACCCCGTTATGCACATGCTGGTAAGCATCCATGGCGAACAGGTCGTGAAAACCGCGTTCGGTTTTCACGCTGCCGAATTCAGGAATATTTGGCGGGCCGTTGGGCGAGAACTCGCTGCGCAGCGGGTCTGATACGCCCACCAGGGATACGACCACGGCGGCAAGTTCTGGCCGCTCCGTCATCAGCCGCCCCACGGTGATGCCGCCGGCCGAGCCGCCCACCACACCGAGGCTGCGATGCGAAGTATAGCCCAGGCGGATGAGGTGCAGGGCGCAGTCCTCGGCATCCTGCCAGCTATGGTATTTGGCGGCTTTCTGTCCCGCGAGGTGCCAATCCTCGCCCAGCTCTCCGCCGCCGCGCACATGCGCCACTGCGAACACCGCGCCTTCATCCAGAAACGGCAGCCAGCGCGCCATGAAACTGGGGTCGAGCGTGATGCCGTAGGCGCCATAAGCTTCCATCAGCAGCGTGGTGGTGCCGTTGCGCTTCAGCCCCTTGCGGTAGATGACGGATAGCGGCACGCGCGCGCCATCCCGCGCCGGGGCGAGGATTTCCTCCGATGTATATGGAGTCACGTCGATATCCGGCTGGGGGGCGAGGCTGGTTTCGTTCACCCGGCCATCGGCATGCGCCTGGCAGATTACCGGCGGGCGGACCCAGCCTTGCAGTTGAAACCATGCGCCTGCGTGCAGCGTATCGGCGTAGAAGCTGTCGGTGTCGATGGCGCCGGCAAAGGGCAGTTTAAGCTCGGTCACCTTGCCGTCCATCCCAAGCCGGCGCAGCCGGCCCAATCCGGCGGCGAGGTCCAGCAGGTAAATCCCGTCTTGCGCCGCGGCGAGCGTTTGGATGATGGCGCGGCTTTGCGGCACCACCACCTTCGCCGTGGAAATTCGCGGGTTGGCCATGGTTATCTTCAGCACGCGGTAATGCGAGGCGTGCTTATGCGTGAGCAGGAAAATTTCCGTGCCCCGCACGGTAAAATCCGTCACCTGGTCAGCCGGGCCGCAAATGCGGGTCCATGCCGGCTTGCCCGCCAGCGTATCGCGCAGGCTGGCCATGAACAGCGAGACCTCGTTCTGCACACCCGAAGAGATTTGGGCGATGAGGATATCCGAGCCGGGGGTGGCGACAATCGCGGGCTCGTCGATCGGCGTGAGCGCGATGCCGTTTTCGATGCCAGGGCCGATCAGGCGCGTGTCCCGTGCCGGGTCGTTGCCCAGAAGATGCAGCCAGGCGCTGGAGTTTTCCTCGTAATGCAGATTATCGGCGGGCACATCCTGATAGCGGTTGTAGAAGAAGCCGGAGCTATCCGGCAGCCAGCTTGGGTTGGCGTCGTCCGTGCGGGTGATGGCCAGGGGTGAGACTGCGCCGGTGGCGGTGGCCAGCACGTGCAGCACGGAATGTTCTGAGCCGCCCTGGGAGATTCCGAAGGCGACCGAGGCGCCGTCCGGCGAGGCCGCCCACCAATCCAGTGCTGCATGGGTGCCGGGTTCTGAGAAATGTTCCGGGTCGATGAGGAGTCTGTCCGTGCCGGAGAGGCCATCCCGCACATAAAGCCGGCTGTTGCCCGCATCGGGCGGGCGGCGCTGGGTGAAGATATGCGGCCCGGCGATTTGCATCATGTCCACGGAGGTGACGGCCTCCGAATTTTTGTCGATGGCGGCGGCGAGTTTGTCCCGTCCGGGAATTTTATCCAGCACGGCCTTGGCATAATCGCCCTCGGCGCGGACATAGGCGCGCCATTCGGCATCCTCGGATTCCATCCAGCGGTAAGGGTCAGTGACGAGCTGGCCGTAATACATCTCCCGTACCGGCCTTAGCGGCGCCTTGGGTGGGCCGCCGGCAATGCGGATGGGGCGCGGCCCGGCGCGGCGGCTGGTGGCGCGTGCGGGCCCGCATGCAGCCAAGGCGGTGGAGGCTGCAAGCAGCGCGCGGCGGGAAAGGCAGGCCATGATAAGCTCCTGAAGGCGGCGCTATCATCGCGCCAAGCGGGCAAGCGTCAAGCTTGCGTGGCCGCTAGTTCCGGAGGGTTTCGTAATCGGCCTGCGAGACGAGGAGCGGGGTATCCGCGGGGCAGGCGTGGGGTGCGGCTTCATACGCGCCGGCTAGGCTAAGCACCACGCCATCTGGCCGGTGCGCGAGAACCGCGAGGCGGGAGCTGGCGTTTTGCCCGCCGGGCGTTAAGGCGCAGGCGGGGCCGGCAGCGGAGAGCACGGTATTGAGCGCCTGGGCGGATATGGGCGGGGAGGACGGGCTTGCGGCACGCAAGGCGAAACCGTCACCAGGGGTGGGCGCGGCGTTGTTCATATGTGCGCAGACAACCAGCCCCACCGCCGCGATGAGCGCCACCAGATATGAGAGCCCGGGTATTCCGCCCGGCACCAGCCTGGGGTCTGGTGTGGGAGCGGAAACAGCTTTCGTTTTCAAAGGATTAAAGCGTTGACGCCAAGGCACCACACCATCCGGCGCTTGCTTGGAAGCGCCCTGTTTGGGCAGATAGCGCGGCATTCCTCACCTCTTATGATTTTTATTCAGGCGCTTTATTTTAGCTTAAAGAGGCGATGCTGGCGAGAGCGGGCTAATTTCATATAAAAACCGGGTGAGGCGGCCGACGGTTCAGACGTCCTCGACCAATTCCACCCCCGGCACCAGCTTGGCGGCTTGCGCCAGGCGCGGGGAAACATTGAAGCCACCGGGCAGGCGCAATTCCAGCCGTCTTTCGGTACCGGTTTTGGGCACCAGGATGATGCGGCCTTTGCCGCGTCCCTCGCGGTCGAACAACGCCTTCAAGGATGGTACGGCATCTTCCCGGTCCAGCCAGATTTTCAGGCCCGCGCCGGCGTCGCGCGCCGCATCATCCAGCAACACAATGTCTGACGCCGTGATGCGGAGTGATTCACCGTCGACCTTCGCATCCGCCGTAACGAGCAGGGCAGTGCCTTCCTGCAGGATCTCGCGGGAGCGGTTCAGCACCTCGGAGAACAGCGTGACCTCGATGCTGCCCTGAATGTCCGACAGGGTGAGCCACATCATGCGGCTGCCGGTGCGGGTGGTGCGTTCCTTCTTCGCACCCACGGTGCCAGCCAGCTTTACCCTTATGGCGCCGGATTCTGCCTTGCGTTGAACGGAAGCGGAGGGGGTGACGTCCAGCCGCTTCAGCGCCTGGGCGTACATGTCCAGCGGGTGGGCGGAGATGTGGAAACCGATGGCCTCCGCTTCGAAGGCGAGGCGTTCGGTTTCCGGCCAGTCCGGCCCGGCGGGCAGGCGGATTTTTTCCGGCTCGCCGCCGCCAAACAAGCCAATCTGCCCGCTTTCCCGTTCGGCCAGCCCGGTCTGGGCCGTGCGCATGATGGCTTCCGCCGCGTTGAAAATGCGCGCGCGGTTGTTGTCCAGGCACTCGAAGGCGCCGGCTTTCGCCAGAATTTCGATCTGCGCGCGGGTGAGGGTTTTCGGGTCGATGCGCGCCGCGAAATCGTCGATGTCGCGGAAGGGTTTGCCGCCACGGGCTTTCACCAGCTCGTCCATCGCGCCCATGCCGATGCGCTTGATGGCGCCCAGCGCGAAACGGATGGCGTAAGAGCCGTCCTCCTGTAATTCCACCATGAAATCCGCGCCGGATTTGTTCACGTCAGGGGGTAGAACTTTGATGCCGTTGCGCATCGCATCCGCGCGCAGCAGCGCCACTTTATCCGTGTTGGCGATGGAAAGCGACATGCAGGCGGCGAGGAAGGCGACGGGGTGATTGGCGCGCAGATAAGCGGTTTGGTAGGAAACCAGCGCATAGGCGGCAGCATGGGATTTGTTGAAGCCGTAATCAGCGAACTTCGCCATCAGGTCGAAAATCTCGTTGGCGCGTTCGGCGGTGAAGCCTTTTTCCAAAGCGCCTTTCAGGAAGATTTCGCGCTGCGTGTCCATCTCCGCGCGGATTTTCTTGCCCATGGCGCGGCGTAGCAGGTCAGCGCCGGCCAGCGTGTAGCCTGCCATCACCTGGGCGATCTGCATCACCTGTTCCTGATAGACAATGATGCCGTTGGTTTCTTCAAGAATGTGATGGATAGAGGGGTCTGGCGCTTCCCATTTCGCGCCGCGTTTGCGTTCGCAATAATCCGGGATGTTCGCCATCGGGCCTGGGCGGCAGAGCGCCTGCGCGGCGACGAGATCCTCGAACCTGTCTGGTCGCATCTGCAACAATGCGCCGCGGAATGTGTTGGTTTCGAAGGTGAACACGCCTGCGGTATCGCCCCGGCTGATCATCTCGTAGGTTTTCGTGTCGTCCAACGGGATTTTTGAAATATCCAGCGTGATGCCTTGGCCTTGCAGGAATTTCAGTGCGCGGTCGATGATGGTGAGGGTGGTGAGGCCGAGGAAGTCGAACTTCACCAGCCCGACCTGCTCGACATATTTCATCGAATATTGGGTGACGAGAAGATCCGAGCGCGGATCTTTATAAAGCGGCACCAGCTTCACCAGCTCGCGGTCCCCGATGACCACGCCTGCCGCATGGGTGGAGGCGTGGCGGTACAGGCCCTCGATCTGCTGGGCGATTTCCATAAGGCGCGCCAGACCTTCATCGGAATCGCGCATCTCGCGGAGTTTTATTTCGCCGTCTATGGCTTCTTTTAAGGATACCGGCTTGGCGGGGTTGTTGGGGATCAGCTCCGCGACCTTGTTCACCTGGCCATAGGGCAGGCCGAGCACGCGGCCGACATCGCGCACCGCGGCGCGGGCTTGCAGCTTACCGAAGGTGATGATCTGCGCCACCTGGTCCGAGCCATATTCCCGCACTACGTATCTGATGACCTCGTCGCGCCGCTCCTGGCAGAAATCGATGTCGAAATCCGGCATGGAAACGCGTTCGGGATTCAAGAAGCGCTCGAACAGCAGGGCGTAGCGCAGCGGGTTGAGGTCCGTGATGCGCAGCGCCCAGGCGACGAGCGAACCGGCCCCCGAGCCGCGCCCAGGGCCGACGGGAATGTTATGATCCTTCGACCATTGAATGAAATCCGCCACGATGAGGAAGTAGCCGGGGAAGCCCATCTGGATGATGATGCCGATTTCGAATTCCAAGCGTTCCCAATATTCCTTCTGCGCCTCGCCCTCGATGTTTTCGAAGGCGAGGCGGGCGCGCAAACCTTCCT
>JAGWOU010000487.1 GCA_028870815.1 Rhodospirillales bacterium
AAATACCTAGAATATATGCAAAAGAATTCCGCAGCGCATCATAAAGTCAATTGCCTTCGGCATTTTCCAAGGCCACACTCCGCGCATGACCCTGAAATTCTCCGAGATTTCGGCTGAAAAGCCGACGCCTGATTCCCTGCGCGCCACCTATGCGGCAATCAACGCGAAGCTGGATGCGGGCGACCTGCCCGGCGCCGTCGCGGATTGGGAAACCGCCCGCCGCGATGCCCAGCAATATGCGGACCTCACCCATCTGCGCTTTTCGCAGAACACTCAGGATGAGGAGCGCAAGGCGGCGATGGATTATATGGATGAATTGGCACCCACCATCACCAACCATGAAACCGCCTTCAAGCGGCGCCTGCTCGCCCACCCGGACCGCGCCGCCGTGCAGGCCGCAACCGGCGCGCACGCGCTGACGCTGTGGGAAACGGATGTAACCACCTTCAAGCCCGAGATTGAGCCGGATTTGCAGGAGGAGGCGAAGCTGCAATCGCGCTATACCGCGCTGCTCGCCTCCGCGAAGATCATCTTCGATGGCAAGGAAACCAATCTCGAAGGTTTGGGGCCTTATGTGCAGAGCCTGGACCGGGATACGCGTTACCGCGCGGCCAAGGCGCGGTGGGATTTCTTTTCAGAACATGCAGGCGAATTGGACGAGATTAACGATTCCATGGTGAAAACCCGCACCCGCATCGCATTGAAGCTCGGCTATAAGAATTTTACCGAACTCGGCTACCGCCGCATGCGCCGCACCGATTATAACGAGGCGGACGTGGCGGAATATCGCCGCCAGGTGAAGCAGCACGTCACCCCGCTAGTGGCGAAATTCTTCGAGCAGCGGCGGCGCGAAGAAGGCTGGGAGACCTTCCGCGCCTGGGACACGGCGGTGGTGGACCCCAAAGGCAATGTGGAACCCGCCGGGGACGAGACTTTCCTGCGCGCCCGGGCGCAGGCGATGTTCGATTCAATGGATGCGCGGCTGGCGGATTTCTACCGGCTGATGAATGAGGACGGGTTCATGGATTTGGATAACCGGCCAGCGAAAGCCCCGGGCGGGTTCTGCACCTCCTTCCCCACCGACGGCATGCCCTTCATCTTCGCCAACTTCAACGGCACGCATCACGATATCGACGTGTTTACCCACGAGATGGGCCACGCCTTTCAGAACTACGCCTCGCGCACCCAGCCGGGGTTCGATTATCTCTGGCCGACTTATGAATCCGCCGAGATTCATTCGATGAGCCTGGAGCATCTCGCCTATCCACATATCGCGTTGATGGTGGGAGAGGATAAGGCGGAGCGCTACCGGCGCATGCATCTTATCCAGTCCATTGCATTTCTGCCTTACGGCGTCTGCGTCGATCATTTCCAGCATGAGATCTACGCGCACCCCGACGCCACGCCGGCCGAGCGCCATGCGATGTGGAAGAAACTGGAAGCCGAATATACGCCCTGGGTGAATTGGGGCGATCTGGCCTTCGCCGCCAAGGGCGGGCGCTGGCAGGCGCAGGCGCATATTTATGGCTCGCCGTTTTATTATATCGACTACACGTTGGCGGAATGCTGCGCCTTGCAGTTCTGGGTGAAGTCCCGCGAGGATTACGCCAAGGCGCTGCGGGATTATGTGGATTTAT
>JAGWOU010000488.1 GCA_028870815.1 Rhodospirillales bacterium
TGCCGTTGGACAAACCCTGCGCGCCGCGCCTTACACGCCCATTGCGCTGGAAGCGGGCGACGAGGTGACGCTGACGAGCGCGCAAGCGGGCACGCGCAGCTACCTCGCCGTGCGCGGCGGCTTTAATGTTGAGAAAATTCTTGGCAGCGCCTCCAGGGATACGCTTTCTGAAATCGGACCTGAACCGGTTGGCACGGGCAGTGTGCTGACGATTGGAGATGCGACGAACATCCGTGCCGCCGTTTCCTTGCACGAAATACCCAACTTCGCCTTTCCGAAATCCGGCGATGTTGTCACGCTCGATCTTACGCTTGGCCCCAGAACGGACTGGTTTACCCAAAAGGCGCTGACGGTGCTGGCCAATACGGAATGGGAGGTTACGCCGCAATCCAACCGTATCGGCTTGCGACTAGGTGCTGCGGAAAGCCTCACCCGCACCCGGCAAGACGAGCTGCCGAGCGAGGCCGTGGTGAACGGCGCGCTCCAAGTGCCGGCGGACGGCAAGCCTTTGCTGTTTCTGACCGACCATCCGTTGACCGGCGGCTACCCTGTCATCGGCGCGGTGGCGGCGCATCATCTCGATCTCGCGGGACAACTCCCCATCGGCGCCAAAATCCGCTTCCGGCTCTTAGGCCCGTTTCAAGAGATTCAGCCTGCCCCGAAGGAAAACGCGCCATGAAGAAAGTCCTCATCGCGAACCGTGGCGAAATCGCCGTGCGGATCATCCGCGCCTGCCGGGATTACGGGGTGCAATCCGTCGCAATTTATGCAGACCCGGATGCGCAAGCCCTCTTCGTGAAGCTTGCCGATGAAGCCTATGCGCTCAACGGCGCCGCCGCCGCCGAAACCTATCTCGACATCGAGAAAATCCTGCGCATCGCCCTGCGCGCCGGGGCGGACGCGGTGCATCCCGGCTATGGCTTCCTTTCCGAACGCGCTGAATTCGCCCGCGCCGTGGCAGAGGCCGGACTGATCTGGATTGGGCCGGATGCGGATGTGATCGCCGCCTTAGGCGATAAAGTCTCCGCCCGCCGCATCGCGCAATCGGTCGGCGCGCCTTTGGTGGCGGGCAGCGGCGGCCCGGTGGAAACGGCGGAAGAAGCTCTGGCTTTTGCCAAGCAGCATGGCCTGCCCATCGCCATCAAGGCGGCCCATGGCGGCGGCGGGCGCGGCATGAAGGTTGCGCGAAATCTCGGAGAGGTCACGGAATTTTACGAATCCGCCGTGCGCGAGGCAAAAGCCGCCTTTGGTCGGGGGGAGTGCTATGTGGAGCGGTTTCTCGACCGTCCCCGCCATATCGAGGTGCAGATCATCGCGGACAAGCACGGCAAAGTGGTGGTGCTTGGCACGCGGGATTGCTCGCTCCAACGGCGCAACCAGAAGCTCATCGAGGAAGCACCCGCCCCCTTCATCTCGGATGAACAGCGCCGCACCATCGAGAACGCCGCCAGGAAACTCTGCGAAGCCGCGAAATATTCAAGCGCCGGCACGGTGGAGTTCCTGCTCGGTCAGGATGGCACGATTTCGTTTCTTGAAGTCAACACAAGGCTTCAGGTTGAACACCCGGTGACGGAGGAAGTAACCGGCGTTGATCTGGTGATCGAGCAGTTCCGAATTGCCGAAGG
>JAGWOU010000050.1 GCA_028870815.1 Rhodospirillales bacterium
GCTCGCCCAGCATATAACCGCCGTCGAACACCTGGGCTTCGTCCGTGGTGAGACGCGCGCCGCGCCGGGTGCGCACCCAGTCCTTGAACATCACATGAATCTCGTCCAGCAGGTCCTGCGTGAAGGCCACGTCCTCGGGCTTGCTGGGGGAGAATATATCGTTCCGGCGTTTATTCACGCCCGCGGTGAGGGTGCGCCGCTCGATACCATAGCGGGCGATGAGCTGGTTCAGGCCAAAACTTTCCGTGACCACGCCGATGGAGCCGACAATGGAAAGCCGGCTGGCATAAATATTATCACCGGCGCAGGCCAGCCAGTAGCCGCCCGAGGCGCCTAGATCGCCGATAACGGCGGTGACCTCGATGTTATCCTTCTCGGCCTTGCGGCGGATGAACTGGCCGATGAGGTCCGATTGCGTGGCCGAGCCGCCGGGGCTTTCGATGGCCAGCACCAGCTTGCCGCTTTTCTTGGCGAGGGCGAAGCCGCGTTCCAGCATCGGCGTGCAGCCGGCGAGGTTGAGCATGCCCGGCCGCGCGGCGATGATGCCGCGCAGCTGCACGACAGGGATTTTAGGCTTGGAGAAGGGGAGCCACATGCCCCCCATTATCCGTCAATCCGCTGCGGAGGCAAACTGCGAGGCGCGACGTTCGGTTTCGACCATATAATCGCGGGTGAGGGGCAGAGCCTCCTGCTTGCGGACCAGTTGGATCTGGAAATTCATATGGTCCGAGAGGCGGAAGGCCAGCTCCGACCCGGAGAGGTAGAATTCAAACATCCGGCAGAAGCGTTCGTCGTAAATACTGGCGATGGCGTCCCGATTGGCGGTGAAACGCCGGCGCCAATGGCTAAGTGTCTTGGCGTAATGCAGGCGCAAAATTTCGATGTCGGTCGTGCGCAGCCCGGCCTTTTCCACCGGCCCCAGCACCTCTGAGAGCGCGGGAGAGTAACCGCCGGGGAAGATGTATTTGGCGATCCAGGGATTGGTGGAGCCTGGCCCCTCGAACCGCCCGATGGAGTGGATGAGCGCCACGCCGTCCGGTTTCAGGCAGGATTTTACGGTTTTGAAGAAGGTTTCGTAATTCGGCATGCCCACATGCTCGAACATGCCCACGGAGACGATCCGGTCGAATTGCCGGTTCATCGCCCGGTAGTCCATCAGCTCGAAGCTCACCTGCTCGGTCAGCCCCTCTTGCTCGGCGCGGGCGCGCGCGGCGTCAAGCTGCTCCTCGGACAGGGTGATGCCGGTTACCTGCGCGCCGAATTCCTTGGCCAAAGTTAGGGCCATTCCGCCCCAGCCGCAGCCGATATCCAGCACTTCCAGGCCCGGGCGGTCCAGATTCAATTTGGCGGCGATATGGCGCTTCTTGGCAAGCTGGGCATCATCCAGGGACATATCGTCCGAGGTGAAATAGGCGCAGCTATATTGACGGTCGCGGTCAAGGAACAGGGAATAGAGCCGGCCGTTCAGGTCGTAATGATGCGCGACGTTCTGCTTGGAACGGATGGCGTTGTTGGCCTGCAAGACGGGGCGCAGCATGCGGCCGGTTTTTTGCGCCAAGGCAATGAGGGGCAGCCGGACATCGTTCTGATTGTCCATCAACACGCAGAGCACGTCGTGGATGGTACCGTTAAGGGGCGTCAGCGACTCATCCATGTATGCCTCGCCCAGGGCAAGGCCGGGATTCAGGGAGACACGCTTGACCGCCTCGTCGGTCTTGAGATGGATACCGGCGCGGAAACCCTCGGTGCCGCCATATTCGCTGCGCGACCCATCGGGCCAGACCACCAGGAAAGAACCGCGCCGCACCAGTTTAGCCAGGCAGCGATCCAACAGCTTTCGGTACAGCCAGATCACGTCAGTCTCCTTGTCCTAACGTGCGAGTATTTCAGGTCGAACGACCAGCCGCGTTCAATCTGAAATATGAGCGCCCGTCATGCCGATGATTAACAGTCTGATGGAGTTGGTTATTAGCCATTAAGAAATGAAGATGCGCAAGAAAAAAGCCCCCGCGAAATTTCGCGGGGGCTTTTGCGGGCGGTGAATGGCGCGGGGCGGTTAGGCCGCCGGCGCGTCCTCTTCCTGGCCGAAGAGCGGGCCGAGATCGGGCTGCTCGTCTTCTTCGCGGGCGATCGCCTCGCCGCGGGCCTGCTTCTCCGCCTCTTCCTGAGAGCGGGCGGCGTTCACCTTGACCTCGATATGCACTTCCGGGTGCAGCTCGACGCGCACGGTGGAAATGCCGAGCGTCTTGATCGGGTGGACCAGAAGCACCTGGGCGCGGTCGATGGACAGGCCGCCGGCGGTTGCCGCCTCGGCGATGTCGCGGCTGGAGACGGAGCCGTACAGCGCACCGGCCTCGGAGGCCTGGCGGATGAGGGTGACGGTGAGGCCGGAAACGCGCTCAGCCACGCGCTCGGCTTCCTCGCGGCGCTTCAGGTTCTGCGCCTCAAGCTGCACGCGCTCACGCTCAAAGCGCTCCTTGTTCGCCTTGGTGGCGCGCACGGCCTTGGCCTGCGGCAGCAGGTAATTGCGGGCATAGCCCGGCTTCACCTTCACCAGCTCGCCCATCTGGCCCAGCTTCTCAACGCGCTGGAGCAGGATCAGTTCAACATTTGCCATGGTCTCTGCTCCTTAGTTCAGCACGTAGGGCAGCAGCGCCAGGAAGCGGGCACGCTTGATGGCTTTCGCCAGTTCGCGCTGCTTCTTGCCGGAGACGGCGGTGATGCGGGACGGGACGATCTTGCCGCGCTCGGAGAGGAAGCGGGAGAGCAGGCGCACGTCCTTATAGTCGATCGCCGGGGCGCCAGCGCCGGAGAACGGGCAGGATTTCTTCCGGCGGAAGAAGGGGCGGCGCGCGCCAATGGCGGGGCGACGCAGGCCGGAGGCGGGTTCGTTGCTCTCGGACATCAGATATCCTCCTCGACGCTGTATTCATCACGGTCGGCGCGGAACTCGTCGCGCGCGCGGAATTCCTCACGCTCATCAAAGCCGCGCTTGCGGCCGCTCTCAAAGCGCCCGGCGGGCTTGGGCCCACGGAAAGCGCGGTCGCGCTCGTCAGCCTTGCGGGAGAGGATCGCGGACGGCTCCTCGTTGATCTCTTCGACGCGCACAGTCATGAAGCGCAGCACGTCTTCATGCAGGGTGAGCTGGCGCTCCATTTCCTGCACGGCGGCGGAAGGCGCATCGAGACCCAGCAGGATGTAATGGCCCTTGCGGTTCTTCTTGATACGGTAGGCGAGCGGGCGCAGGCCCCAATACTCGCGCTTCTTGACGGCGCCGCCGTCGGTTTCGATGGTGGTGGTGGCGGCGTCGGCCACGGCGTCGGCCTGGGCCTGGGTGATCTCGCTGCGCGCGATCACCACGGTTTCATATAACGGCATATGTCCCCCCTTCGGCTAGATCAGCTCAGGTCCTGGTCTGGACCCCCCGGGATTGGGGCGAGCATAGCCGGGCGCGATGCCACGCACCCGGCAGGGAAGGCGGGCGTAAAGCACGGCGCGCGGCGGATTTCAAGGGGCGGGGGACGGATTTCAAGGCGCGGGCCATGCCGCCTTGATGATCGGCCCGAATAGTCCAATATCCCGTGCGTCGAACTCGCCGCGATCTTGGCGTTTGAAGCCTGAATACCGCCCTTAATGCGGAACCCTGCCAAGGGCCCCGCCCCATGGAAAACAGGAGCCAAGATGCCCCAAACCCCAGACCTCGACCAGCTGGCCATCAACACCATCCGCATGCTGGCGGCCGATGCCGTGCAGAAGGCCCATTCCGGCCATCCTGGCACGCCGATGGGTGCGGCCCCCACCGCCTATGCGCTGTGGCAGCGTTATCTGCGCTACGACCCGACAGCGCCGGAATGGATGAACCGGGACCGGTTCGTGCTCTCTGTCGGGCATGCCTCGATGCTGCTTTATGCGTTGCTGCACCTTACCGGCGTGAAAGGCAGCCCGGAGGTGTATGGCGGGGCTGACCGGCCGGCGGTGACGCTGGATGACATCAAGCAGTTCCGCCAGGAGGGCAGCCGCTGCCCTGGCCACCCCGAATACCGCCATACCTCCGGCGTGGAAGCCACCACCGGGCCGCTGGGCCAGGGGGCGGGCGACAGCGTGGGCATGGCGATTGCGGGGAAATGGCTGGCCGCCACCTATAACCGGCCGGATTTCACGCTGTTCGACTATAATGTGTACGCGCTGTGCGGCGATGGCGACATGATGGAGGGCATTGCCAGCGAGGCGGCCTCGCTGGCCGGGCATCTTGAGCTGTCAAATCTGTGCTGGATCTATGACAGCAACCGCGTCACCATCGAGGGCCATACCGATATCGCCTATTCCGAGGATGTGGCCGCGCGGTTCCTGGCCTATGGCTGGAACGTGACCACTGTGGCGGACGCCAACGACCTGACGCTGCTTGACCGCGCCTACCGGAATTTTCTGAAAACCACGGACAAGCCGACGCTGATTTTGGTGCATAGCCAGATCGGCTATGGCGCGCCCAATTTGCAAGGCAGCCCGAAGGCGCATGGCGAGCCGCTGGGCGAGGCAGAGTTGAGGGGCGCGAAGGAATTTTTTGGCTTCGCCCCGGATGAGAGCTTCGTGGTGCCGCCGGAAGTGCCAGCACATTTTGCTGCGGGACTCGGCGCGCGGGGCGCAACGGCGCGGGATGCGTGGGACCAATTGCTTGCCCGTTACCACGAGGACTACCCGGATTTGGCCGGGCAGGTGGATGCCATTCAGGCTGGCGCGCTGCCGGAAAACTGGGAGGATGGCCTGCCCAGCTTCCCGCCCGACGCAAAAGGCATGGCCACGCGCGATGCCTCGGGCAAGGTGCTGAACGCGCTGGCGCAGCGCATTCCCTGGCTGCTTGGCGGCGCGGCGGATCTTTCCCCCAGCACCAAGACCAACCTCACCTTCGAGGGGGCGGGCAGTTTCGAGGCGCCGGGCCTCGCCGGTAATTATCTTGGCCGCAACTTCCATTTCGGCATTCGTGAGCACGCCATGGTGGCCGCCGTGAACGGCATGGCGCTGAGCGGGCTGCGGGCCTACGCCGCCGGGTTTCTGATCTTCACCGATTATGCGCGCGGCGCCATCCGCCTTTCGGCCCTGATGGAGTTGCCGGTTGTGCATGTGTGGACTCATGATTCGATCGGCGTGGGCGAGGATGGCCCCACCCACCAGCCAATCGAGCAATTGCTCTCGCTGCGCGCCATCCCCGGCATGGTGGTGTTGCGCCCGGCGGACGCGAATGAGGTAAGCGAAGCCTGGCGGGTGGTGATGAACCTGAAAAACCGCCCGGCGGCGATTGTGTGTTCCCGCCAGCCGCTGCCCACCATCGACCGCGATCAATTCGCGGCGGCTTCGCTGCTGGCCAGGGGGGCCTATGTTCTGGCGGACCCAGCCGATGGCAAGCCGTCCGTGATTTTGATCGGCACCGGCAGCGAGGTGCATCTCTGCATGGCCGCGCGCGAGCGGCTGATGGGCGAGGGCATCGCGGTGCGGGTGGTTTCCATGCCGTCCTGGGAATTGTTCGAGGCGCAGGATCAAGCTTATCAAGACAGTGTGCTGCCGCCCGAAATCACCGCCAGGGTGGCGGTGGAGGCGGCCTCGCCGCTGGGCTGGGACCGTTACGCGGGCCGGCGCGGCATTGTGCTGGGCATGCACAGCTTCGGCCTTTCCGCGCCGATTGCGGTGACGGCGGCGCATTTCGGTTTCACTGCCGGGCGCGTGGCCGAGGCGGCGAAGCAGGCCATGGCGGCCGTATAAGCAGCGCCGGTCTGGCGCGGGACGAAGAGCAAGGAGCGAGACGATGCAGCTGGGAATGATCGGGCTGGGCCGGATGGGCGGCAATATGGTGACGCGGCTGAGCAGGGCGGGCCATGAGTGCCTGGTTTATGACACGCACCAGGAAGCGGTGGACGCACAGGCCAAGAACGGTGTCAAAGGCACCACCGATCTGAAGGAATTCGTGAAGCAACTGAGCAAGCCCAGGCTGGTCTGGCTGATGGTGCCCGCCGGGGCTGTGGATGCGGTGCTGGAGACACTGGTGCCCTTGCTGGAGGCCGGTGACATCGTGGTGGATGGCGGCAATTCCTATTACCACGACGATATCCGCCGCGCCCGCGAGCTGAAGGCAAAGGGGCTGCATTATGTCGATGTCGGCGTGAGCGGCGGCGTGTGGGGGCTGGAGCGCGGCTATTGCCACATGATCGGCGGCGAGGCCGAAGTGGTGAAGCGGCTGGACCCGATTTTCAAATCCCTGGCGCCGGGTGTGGGTGAAACGCCGCGCACGCCGGGTGCCGAGGGCGAGCCGGGCACCGCCGAGCAGGGTTATCTGCATTGCGGGCCGAACGGCGCCGGGCATTTTGTGAAGATGGTGCATAATGGCATCGAATACGGGTTGATGGCGGCCTATGCCGAGGGGTTCAACATCATCAAACACGCCAATATCGGCCTGCGAACCGAAGCAGCGGATGCGGAGACTACACCGCTGCGCGACCCGGAGCATTACCGCTACGATATCGACGTGGCACAGGTGGCGGAGGTGTGGCGGCGCGGCAGCGTGGTCGCCTCCTGGTTGCTGGATCTGGCGGCCAGCGCCTTGCGGAAAAATCCGAGCCTGGAGAATTTCGACGGCAGGGTATCGGATTCCGGCGAGGGCCGCTGGACCTTGCAGGCGGCGATTGACGAAAGCGTGCCAGCGCCGGTGATCTCCGCCGCGCTGTTCGCCCGCTTCACTTCACGCGGCGAGGATGATTACGCCGACCGCCTGCTCTCCGCGCTGCGCTTTGAGTTCGGCGGGCATTTGGAAAAACCGAAAGGTGCGAAATAATGCCCGGCGCGCCGTCTGACGCGCTGGTGGTGTTCGGCGCCACCGGCGACCTCGCCTATAAGCAGGTTTTTACCTCTCTGCTGGGGCTTGTACGTGACGAGGGGCTGAACGTGCCGATTATCGGCGTGGCCAATGCCGGCTGGACCCTGGATCATCTGAAAGCCCGGGCCAAGGACAGTCTGGCGCAGCATGGTCCGGTGGACGCCAAAGCACAGGAGAAATTGCTCTCGCTGCTGCGCTATGTGGATGGCGATTATGCTGACCCGGCGACCTTTGAGGCGTTGCGCCGCGAGCTTGGCGACGCCAAACGGCCGTTGAATTATCTGGCGGTGCCGCCAAGCACTTTCGGCATGGTGGCCGATGGCATCGCGGCAACGAGCGATGCGAGCCAAGCGCGGCTGGTGATCGAGAAACCTTTCGGCCATGACCGGGATAGCGCGAAAGCTCTCAACGCCATGCTGCGGAAAAGTTTTCCAGAGGAAAATATTTTCCGCATCGACCATTTCCTCGGCAAGGAGCCGGTGCAGAACCTGCTTTACACCCGCTTCGCCAACCCGATGTTCGAGCCGATCTGGAACCGGGAGCATGTGCGCAGCATCCAGATCACCATGGCAGAGGATTTCGGCGTGGAAAACCGCGCCAGGTTTTACGACGCGACCGGCGCCAACCGCGACGTGTTGCAGAACCATCTGCTGCAAGTTCTGGCGCATGTGGCCATGGACCCGCCCACCGGCGAGGAAAGCGAGGCGATGCGTGACCAGAAAGCCAGCCTGTTGAAAGCGGTGCGGCCGATTGCCCCGGAAGATGTGGTGCGAGGACAATATCGCGGCTATCGGGCGCTGGAGGGTGTGCGGCCGGGCTCGATGGTGGAGACCTTCATCGCGGTGCGCCTGTTCATCGAAAGCTGGCGCTGGGAAGGCGTGCCGATTTATATTCGCACAGGCAAGTGTCTGCCGGTGACGGCCACCGAGGTTTCGGTGCAGTTCCGCCGCCCGCCGCGTGAGACCTTCGGCGAGATGGTGCCTGGCGGCTCGGCGCATATGCGGTTCCGGTTGAGCCCGCAGACCGAGATTGGGCTGGGCTTGCGGGTGAAGCAGGCCGGTGAACGGATGGCGGGCAAGGACAGGGAGCTGATGCTCACCGCGCAGGAAGCTGCCTCCCGCCCGCCGTATCAGCGCCTGCTGGGGGATGCGATGCAGGGCAAGGGCGATTTGTTCGGGCGCGAGGATATCGTGGATGCGCAATGGCGCGTCGTGCGGGATATTCTGGATGACGTCACACCGCTTTATGATTACGAGCCGGGAAGCTGGGGCCCTGGCGAGGCAGCGCAGCTGATCGGCGCCGACGGGCCTTGGCGGGACCCGGCGCCGGGGAGGCGCTCCGCGCCATGAGCGGCGGCATGGATACCGTGTTTCTGTTCGATGTGGACAACACGCTGCTGGATAATGACCGTGTTCAGGCGGATTTGGGGGAGCATCTCACCAGCACATACGGCACAGCGATGCGCGACCGGTTCTGGGTGATTTTCGAGGAACTGCGAGCTGAGCTTGGTTATGCCGATTATCTTGGCACGATTGAGCGCTACCGGCTGGAGGCCATGCACCACCCCAAAATGCTGCGTCTAGCCAATTGGCTGGTGGAATACCCGTTCCATGAGCGGCTTTATCCCAACGCCATCGAGGTGGTGAAAGCGGTGCAGCGCGTTGGCGCCGCCGCCATACTTTCGGATGGCGACGCGGTGTTCCAGCCACGCAAGGTTGAGACATCAGGGCTTTGGCCGGTGTTTGGCGATAATGTCCTCATCTATATTCACAAGGAACTGGAACTGGCGGATGTGGAGACCCATTTCCCGGCCAGGCATTATGTGTTGATTGACGACAAGCTGCGTATTCTGGACGCCGTGAAGCGCGCCTGGGGGGACCGGGTGACAACGGTATTTCCGCGCCAGGGGCATTACGCGGCGGATGCGAAAACCCTGGCGGAATTTCCGCCGCCGGACATCACCGTGGAGCATATCGGGGACTTGCTGGACCATGATCTCGCGGCCCTCGCGAACAGATAAAGGAACTGGCACATGGCAACGAACGCGCCTAGAAACCTGCATAATCTCGGGCAGAGTCTGTGGCTGGACAATATCACCCGGGACCTTCTCGATAGCGGCACGCTGAAGCGGTATATCGACGAGCTTTCCG
>JAGWOU010000489.1 GCA_028870815.1 Rhodospirillales bacterium
ATGCTGGCCTGTTTTCCAGTGGCTCGGCCGCATATCGTTTTCCTTATATCTGGTTCATATGTCGGTGATGATATCCGTTGGGGTTGCGGCATATCATGCCGGGATGGGGCATGGGGCCCTGGCGGCGGCTTCTTTGATGGTGGTGGCGACGGTCTCCGTCTCTTTCTGTGCCGCACTGATATTCGAGCGATTGGTTGACCGTCCGTCCATTTGGCTGTCGCGCGCGATCAAAAGGGTATGGAAATTTATTCCAGTTCCCGCATCGGCTGATTAGCCGGCATTTGCCTAACCCCAAGGGGTGCCAATTACAAAGGTAGCTCGGTGGTGCGCTTGACCATGCGCAAGGTGAGCGTGGATTGCACCCGCAGGATGCCGGGCAGGCGGGTGAGTTCCTCGGAATGCAGGCGCTCCAGATCCTCCGCGCCGTTATAGACGACGCGCAGCAGATAATCCGCCTGGCCCGCCAGCAGGTAACATTCCTGCACCTGCGGGATCAGCTTCACCCGCGCCTCGAACGCGTCGAGCTGTTTGCGGTCCTGCCCTTCCAGCGTGATGAACATATAGGCGGTGCCGGGAAAGCCGGCGGCCTTCTGGTTGAGCACCAGATGCGTGCCGGCGACGAGGTCGCTGCGCAACAGCAGATGCAGCCGCCTGAGGCAGGCGGAGGGGGACAGATTCACCTTCTCCGCCAGCTCGATGTTTGAAAGCCGGCCGTCCTGCTGGAGGGCGTTGAGAATTTTGCGGTCTGTGTCGTCCAGAAGCATTGCGCAGTTATATTTCAAGATTTGGTTGGATGGTCGAATTTATATCATAAACGATTTCGAAAATGCCGAAAATAGGCAGAAAATGCCGCGGGAACGGCCGTATCATTCGAACATAATTCGACCCGGAAGCGTTCGGGGATTTCGGAGGATAGGCAAATGCGCATCGGTGTACCCAAGGAGATCAAGGATCATGAGGACCGCGTTGGCATGGTGCCGGGCGCGGTGCACGAGCTTGTGGCGCATGGCCATGAAGTGCTGGTGCAGCAGGGCGCGGGCAGGAATATCGGCCTGACCGACCAGGATTACGTGGAAGCGGGGGCGAAGATCGCGCCGGACGCCGATGCGGTGTGGGGCCAGGCGGAGATGGTCGTGAAAGTGAAGGAGCCGCTGGCGGTGGAGCGCAAGAAGCTGCACGCCAACCAGTTGCTGTTCACGTATCTGCATCTGGCGCCGGACCCCGAGCAGGCGCGGGACCTGGTAGCCTCGGGCGCCACCTGCATCGCGTACGAGACCGTGACCAGCCCGGCGGGCACGCTGCCGCTGTTGCAACCGATGTCAGAGGTGGCGGGGCGGATGTCCGTGCAGGTGGGGGCGCAATATCTTGAGAACGCCTATGGCGGCCCTGGCATGCTGCTGGGCGGCGTGGCGGGCGTGGCCCCGGCGAATGTAGTGATTTTGGGTGGCGGCGTTTCCGGCACCAATGCCACGCTGATGGCCGTTGGGCTGGGCGCGGATGTGACGGTGGTGGACCGCTCGCCGGATGTGCTGCGCCGGATTATTGCTACCTTTGGCACCCGCGTGAAAACCGCCTTCTCCACCAAGGATATGGTGGGCAAGCTGGTGGCCCAG
>JAGWOU010000490.1 GCA_028870815.1 Rhodospirillales bacterium
GGAGCCGGGATTCAGCGCCAGCGCGATATGGTCAATGCGCGGCAACGCGCTGGGCGCGACTGGCTCATGCGCCGCCAGGTCAAAATCCTCATCCCACATCTGGCGCGAGGCCGCTTCATCAACCAGATAAAGCAGCGTGCCATCCGGCACCCGGACGGCGGGAATGCGGTGCTCGCCGGGGCCCGTGCGTTCCGCCCAGGTCGGGCAGAGCAACGCTTGGGCGCGGGCTAGCGTGGCAGGCACGTCGTCCACTTTTAGCGCCAGCGCGCAGACAGAGGGGCCATGTAGCGCAAAATGCTCGAAGGCCGCGCTGTCCGGCTCCGCATTCAGCACAATATTAACGCCGCCCAGACGATAAAGCTCCACCGCCTTGGAGCGGTGTGCGCCGGTTTTGGTGAAGCCCATCCCCGTCAGATATTGCCCCAATGCTTTGCCTGTGGGGGTGTCCACCGCGAATTCCAAGAACTCCACGCCGCCCAGCTCCGGCGGTTTGGGCAGTGCCGTGCACCCGGCCTCGTTTTCCACCCAGATCAACGACCGCAGCCCGTCCAGCGCCGTAGGGCGGGTGGGGCCGGCGCGGAAATTGTCATTGAAAATCTCCAGGCTCAGCGGCCCCTCATAGCCTGCCGCCAACGCCGCGCGGGTAAAGCCAGCCACATCGAAATCGCCTTGGCCCGGAAAATTCCGGTAATGTCGGCTCCAGGAGAGCACATCCAGCGAGAGCTTCGGCGCGTCCGCCAGCTGCATGAAAAAGATCTTCTCGCCCGGCACGCGTTCAATCCCTGCCAACGAATCCCCCAGTGAGAACGTGTGGAAACTATCCAGCGCTAGCCCGAACGAAGGCTGGTTGACGCGCTGCACCAGATCCCAGGCCTGGCGCCAAAATCGCACATGCGTGCCCCAGGCCAGCGCCTCATAGGCGATCCGTACATTGCGCTTGCTGGCGCGCAGCGCCAGCTCCGAAAGCTCTGCCGTCAGTTGCGCCGGGTTGCCATCCGCATGGGGCTGCACGTTGGAACAGAGCAGCAGCAGATCGGCGCCCAGTTCTGCCATCACGTCGAATTTGCGCTCCGCCCGGTCCAGATTGCGCTTAAATTGCGCCGGACCCATGCCTTCGAAATCGCGGAAGGGCTGGAAGATGGTGATGGTCAGCCCCAGATCGCTCGCCATCTTGCGCACATCCCGGGGTGTGCCATCGAACGCCAGCAAATCCGCCTCGAAGATCTCGACCCCCTCAAATCCGGCGGCGGCGGCGGCTTCCAACTTGTCGGCTAATGTACCAGACAGTGACACTGTGGCGATGGATTTGGGGTGTTTTTTCAGTGCGTTCACGGCGAATACCCTCCTGTGTGCGCATTATAGAGCATGTTTGACGTAATGTCGCGGCAAAAAAATGCTTGCAATGTTCGATTTGGTTAGTTAATAGCGGGGCGAGAAAGAATAAATCAGCGCCCTTGGCACAAGGCAATTTCATTTCTGAGTGTATTTTCCTGCGCCGCCGCTTGTGGTGCAGCCATGCTGGATAGGGATAGCCCCACCATGAATCATACCCCTCTGGCCGTCACCGGCATCAAACCCCCGCAAAGCAAGGGACAAATCTTGCTTGGGTTG
>JAGWOU010000491.1 GCA_028870815.1 Rhodospirillales bacterium
GGCGCTGGGCGGCGGCTGTGAAATTGTGCTGCACTCATCCGCCGTGCAGGCCCATGCGGAAACCTATATCGGGCTAGTGGAATGCGGTGTGGGCCTGGTACCCGCCTGGGGCGGATGCTCGGAAATGCTCTCCCGTTGGGCCGCTAACAAGGCGATGCCCCATGGCCCCATGCCCGCCGCGGCAAAAGTGTTCGAGACGGTGAGCACCGCCACAGTCAGCAAATCCGCTGCAAATGCCAAGGAGCTTTTATACCTGCGCGAAGGCGACGGCATCACCATGAACCGCTACCGCCTGCTGGCGGACGCCAAGGCAAAGGCGCTGGCGATGGTGGAAGGTTATGCCGCCCCCGAGCCACCGATCTATCAGCTTCCCGGCGAGGATGGGCGCGTTGCCTTTGCCATGGCGGTGAAGGATTTCCGCAAGAAGGGTCTTGCCACGCCTTACGATGAAGTCGTGTCCGGTGAACTCGGCGGCGTTCTTTCCGGCGGCGAGGCGGATCTCATCGACCGGCCGACCGAGCAGGATATCCTCACCCTCGAACGCACCGCCTTCACGCGGCTGATTAAACAGGACGGCACGCTGGCGCGCATTGAAACGATGCTCACCACCGGCAAGCCGCTTCGCAATTAAGGAGAAAAAGCCATGCAAACCTATACCGCGCCGTTGCGGGACATGCGCTTTGTTCTGCACGAACTGCACCCCGCCAAGCCCCTGCCCGGCACTGAGGATTTCACGCCCGAATTGCTGGACACAGTTTTAGAGGAGGCCGGTAAATTCTGCACCGAAATGCTGCTGCCCATCAATGCCAGCGGCGATGAGGAAGGCTGCCATTACGAGAACGGCGTCGTCCGCACCCCGAAAGGCTTCAAGGAGGCTTATAAGGCTTTCTCAGAGGCAGGCTGGGGCGCTTTGAATGCCGACCCGCAATATGGCGGCCAGGGCCTGCCGGAAACCGTGGCGAAGCTGGTGGAGGAGATGATCTGCGCCAGCAACATCTCCTTCGGCCTCTATCCTGGCCTTTCCCACGGCGCATATGTGGCGCTGAAAAGCCATGGCTCTGAGGAGCTGAAGGATTTCTATTTGCCCAAGCTCGTCTCTGGCGAATGGTCCGGCACCATGTGCCTCACCGAACCACATTGTGGCACGGATCTCGGACTGCTGCGCACCAAGGCGGTGCCACAGGAAGATGGCAG
Organism: Rhodospirillales bacterium; assembly: GCA_028870815.1. Taxonomy (GTDB): domain Bacteria; phylum Pseudomonadota; class Alphaproteobacteria; order Acetobacterales; family Acetobacteraceae; genus Acidocella. The sequence continues at coordinate 1,195 of JAGWOU010000491.1, forward strand.
CTACAAACTCAGCGGCGCAAAAATCTTCATCTCCGCCGGTGAGCATGATCTTTCGGAGAACATCATCCATCTCGTGCTCGCCCGCCTGCCGGACGCACCTGCGGGCATCAAGGGCATCTCCCTGTTTCTGGTGCCGAAATTCCTGCCGGACGAAAACGGCAAGCCCGGCCAACGCAATGGCGTGTCTTGCGCGGCCATCGAGCACAAAATGGGCATCAAGGCCTCCGCCACCTGCCAGTTGAATTTCGACGACGCCACGGGCTGGCTAGTCGGCGAGGCCCATAAGGGTATGCAGGCGATGTTCGTGATGATGAATTCCGAACGCCTCTCGGTCGGCACGCAAGGTTTGGGCATTGGCGAGGCCGCGTATCAAGGCGCTGTCGCCTACGCCAAGGATAGGTTGCAAG
>JAGWOU010000492.1 GCA_028870815.1 Rhodospirillales bacterium
GCTTTCATTCCGGGTTGCTATTGCGTTGCGGAAAACCCCTGCGCATGCTGGGCCAGAAGCGTTGTCTCAGGAGCCTGCATGTCCATCCACGCCGCCATAACGCACCGCACCTCCTATAAATACGACCGGCCAGTTTCGCTTGGTCCGCAGACCATCCGGCTGCGCCCCGCACCCTATGCGCGCACGCCCATCATCTCCTATTCGCTGCAGGTCTTGCCCAAACCGCACTTCCTTAACTGGCAGCAGGACCCGCAGGGCAATTTTCTCGCCCGCGTCGTCTTCCCGGAGCGTGTCACCAGCTTCGAGGTCACGGTGGATGTCGTGGCGGATATGGCGACGATCAATCCGTTCGATTTCTTTCTGGAACCGGAAGCCGAAACCTACCCCTTCACCTATGACGAGGTGCTGGCCGAGGAGCTGGCACCCTTCCGCGTCTTGAACACACCCGGCCCGCTGCTGACCGCCCTCATTGCTGAAGTGAATGCCAAATTCTCCGGCGAGCCACCCCGCACGGTGGATATGCTGGTCGAGATCAACCGCATCGTCCACGAGCGCGTTTCCTACGTGGTACGCATGGAGCCCGGTGTCTACACGCCCGAGGAAACGCTGGAACTTTGCAAAGGTTCCTGCCGTGATTCTGGCTGGCTGCTGGTGAATTTGCTGCGCCACCTGGGCTACGCGGCACGCTTTGTCTCAGGCTATCTCATCCAGCTCACCGCCGACCAGAAACCCGTTGATGGCGGTGCCGCCGGGCCGGAGGCTGACTTTACAGACCTCCATGCCTGGGCCGAGGTGTATCTGCCGGGTGCGGGTTGGGTGGGGCTGGATGCCACCTCCGGCCTGTTCACCGGCGAGGGGCATATCCCGCTCGCCGCCACCCCATCCCCGCAATCTGCCGCCCCCATTTCCGGCGGCTTCACCGCCATTGACGGCACGGAAACCGAATTTGACTTCCACATGGAAGTCCGCCGCATTTCCGAAACACCGCGCGTCACCAAGCCTTACACGGACAAGCAATGGCAGGATATTCTGGCCCGTGGTGCCCGCGTGGACCGCGCCTTGCTTCAGCATGATGTGCGCCTGACCATGGGCGGCGAGCCCACTTTCGTTTCCGCCACGGACCATGAAGGCGAGGAATGGAACATCGACGCTTTGGGCCCCACCAAGCGCGCTTATGCCGGGCGGCTTATCCGCAAGCTCACCCCGCTCTGGGGCAAGGGCGCGGTACTCACTTACAATATGGGCAAGCATTACCCGGGCGAGCAGCTGCCCCGCTGGGCCATCCATGCCCATTGGCGCGCGGATGGCGAGCCGGTCTGGAAAGACCCGTCGCTCCTGGCTTCGGATGATGATTCCGACACCGCTACCGCCGACGACACCGCCACTTTCGCCCGCGCCCTGGCGGAACGCTTGCAGGTTGATCCCAGCCTGGTGAACGCCGCGCACGAGGATATCCACTACTATCTTTGGCGCGAAAAACGCCTGCCCGCGAACGTCGTCACCGAGGACGCAAAACTGCGCGACCCGCTGGAGCGCGCCCGCCTCGCCAAGGTTTTCGGCCAGGGGCTGACCTCGAATGTCGGCTCCGT
>JAGWOU010000493.1 GCA_028870815.1 Rhodospirillales bacterium
CTGCACCTGGAAATCATCGTGGACCGCCTGAAGCGCGAGTATGGCGTGGACGCCAATATCGGCGCGCCGCAGGTGGCCTTCCGCGAGACGATCACCAAGGAACACACCGAGACCTACACCCACAAGAAGCAGTCTGGCGGTTCGGGCCAGTACGCGGAGGTGAAGATCGTGTTCGCGCCGCGTGAGCGCAACGAGGGCATCGAGTTCGAGAACAAGGTTGTCGGCGGTGCGGTGCCGAAGGAATACATCCCGGCGGTGGAAAAGGGCATCAAGAATCAGGCCGATACCGGCGTGCTGGCAGGCTTCCCGACGGTGGATTTCAGCTACACCCTGGTGGACGGCAAGTACCATGACGTCGACTCTTCCGCGCTCGCGTTCGAAATCGCCGCCAAGGCCTGCTTCCGCGAAGGCATGAAGAAGGCCGGCCCGGTGATCCTGGAGCCGATCATGGACGTGGAAGTGACTACTCCGAACGACCATGTGGGCGACGTGGTGGGCGACCTCAACCGCCGCCGCGGCATGATCCAGAACCAGGAAGCTTCCGGTTCCACGGTTATCGTGCGCGCGCATGTGCCGCTGAAGGAAATGTTCGGCTACATCTCCAACCTGCGCTCCATGACCAAGGGCCGCGCGTCCTTCACCATGCAGTTCCACCATTACGATCCGGTGCCGCGCAACGTGGCCGACGAGATCATGGCCAAGAGCGCGTAACACCGCGCTCCGGCATTGCGTTTCAAAAGGGGCGTGGAGTTTTCCACGCCCCTTTTTTCTTGGCGGCGGAAAGGAGAGGCGATGAGGCGGCGCGGGGCGGTTGAGCGGGCGGGTGAGGCCGGGTTTTTGCCGTTTCTGTTTCTGGCCATCGCTTTGCCGGTGCTGGCGTTGACTGCGCTGCTAACCCCGCCTGGGCAGTCACCCGACGAACCGGCGCAACTCATTCGCGCCAACAGTCTGCTGCATGGCGCCTTGATGCCCTTGCGGAAGATGGGTGCGAACCCGTTTACCGGCAGACCTATTCAGCAGGTTGGAGTAAAAATCGATTCCGGTCTGCTGGCGGCCAGCTTCGGGAAAACAACGCTGGTCGATGGCCATCCCGTCGTCACCAAAGCCGATGAAGCCGCATTACGCGCGATACCTTGGACGCATCAGCTTGTATTCGCGAGCATTCCCAATACCGCCGCCTATTTTCCATTGGCCTATCTACCGGCCGTTATTGGGTTGGAGGCGGGCAGGCTGTTTGGCGCCTCGCCGTTTGTCTGTATCATTTTCGCCCGGCTGGCGGATGTTGCCGCGTATCTCATAGTCGGCGCTGCCGCGCTGGCGGTGGCGGCTTATGGGCGGGCGCTGTTTCTGGCATTATTGTTGTTGCCGATGGCCCTGTTTCTGGGCGGTACGCTGGATCAGGATGGGATTCTAATAGCCTTTACTTGCCTTGCCTGCGCCGGGTTGACGCGTGGCACGCCGGGCGGGCGGAAGCTGGGGCTTGCGGTGATGCTGGTGGTGCTTCTGGCCAAGCCGCCTTATCTGCCGGTGCTGTGGCTGTTTGCCCTGCCACTGGCACGACCTGGCTTCTGGCGCAGGG
>JAGWOU010000494.1 GCA_028870815.1 Rhodospirillales bacterium
CATGGCAGGGCGCAGCGGCAGATTATCGACCAGTTGGGCACTGGCGGGCGGATTGGCCTGGCCATCGGCGTGGCGGGTTCCGGCAAGAGCACGTTGCTGAAGCCCTTGGTTCGGGCCTGGCAGGGGGATGGGCGGGCCGTGCATGGCATTGCCCTGGCGTGGCGGCAATCGGATGATTTGGCCGAGGCGGGTATTCCGGCGGGTGATACCAGGGCGGTCGCGGCTTTTTTGCGGGGTGTAGAGCGCGGCTCGATCCGGCTCGATCGCAAATCGGTCGTGGTGGTCGATGAGGTAGGACTACTGGGCACGCGCCAATTGAATGCGATCGTGGCCCAGCAGGCGGCGCTAAAATTCCAACTGGTGATGATTGGCGATCCGAAGCAAATGCAGGCGGTGGAGGCCGGGCCGGTGATCGAGTTGCTGCGTCGGGCGTTGGGGGCCGATAAGGTGCCGGAATTAGGTTCTTCGGTGCGGCAGACAGCAGAAGATGAGCGCGAAACCGTGCTGATGTTGCGCAATGGCCAGACCGAAGAGGCGATACGCCGCAAAGATGAAAACGGCACCCTCAAAATTGTGCCGGGCGGGTACGAGGAGGCGGTACAATACATTGCACAGCTTTGGCGTCAGCGGCGTGAGGCAAACCACGATCGGCAGGGTTTCAGTATCTCGGTGAGCGCCCCGAGCAACGCGGAGGCGCATGATATCAGCCGCGCCATCCGCCAGCAGCGCCGGGATAGGGGAGAGATCGGGGCGGACGTGATGACACTCAGGGCCACCGATGGCGCGGGGGCGCGGGACTATGAATTAGCACTTGCGACGGGCGACCGGGTTCGGTTGTTCCGGCGGACCAATGCCAAGTTCACGGAGACCGGCACGGTTGGGAATATCGGGCGCAACGGCACGGTGCTGGAGATCGCCGCCATTAATGAGGCTGGACTGACCTTGAAGACCATCACGGGAAGGGAAGGGCTGGTGACGTGGGAGAGCTTACGGGGCGAGCCAAATGGCACAGTTCAGTTGGCCTATGGCGATGCGTTGACCACCAACACCGCGCAAGGGAGTACGGTTACCGAACATATTCATGCGATGCCGGCTGGCACGAAGCTGGTCTCGGCGTTCGCGGCCTATACATCGGGCAGCCGGCATCGGGAGCAAAGTTTTATCGTGACATCGGAAGGGGCGGAGTGCGCCGAGATCATTGCACGGCGGCCGCTTGGCGACCGGCGCGAGATTGGGCGCGCTGATGTGCTGAACAACATTGTACGCAATTTTGCGCAAGCGCCCGAGAAGCAAGCGGCGCTGGCGCTGATGGAGCGTGCGGCCGGGTTGCGGCGCGGGGCGGTTCAGGCGGTGCAGAGAGTGCATCAGGCGGCGGAAGCGCGCGGGAGCGGCCTGGAGCGGCCATCGATGCTGCGGGAACGGATGTTGAGCCGCCGGATTGCGCCGGCATTTGAAAAGCAGCTGCCTGGTTTGGCGGCACAACTTCGGCGTCATGGTAAGGTGCTATGGCGCGTTGCCAGTATCGGCGCAGATCTGGCGGAAATGCTTGCCAGCCTCAGCCGCCGTCAAGCCGCAAGA
>JAGWOU010000495.1 GCA_028870815.1 Rhodospirillales bacterium
TCCAGCAGTGCCGATACCGTCGGCGTCGCCGTGGTGAACTACAAAATGCCCCGGCTGCACACAAAGGCCGAAGTCATAGAAAACGCCAAGAAGATCGCCGCGATGATCCCCGGCATGAAACTCGGCCTGCCGGGCATGGACCTCGTGGTGTTTCCTGAATATTCCACGCAAGGCATTATGTACGACCCTGGCGAGATGATGGAAACCGCTGCGACAATTCCGGGCGAGGAGACCGAAATCTTCGCCGCTGCCTGCCGTGAATCGAAAGTCTGGGGCGTGTTCTCCCTCACCGGCGAACGGCACGAGGACCATCCCAACAAAGTGCCGTACAACACCCTCGTGCTCATCAACGACAAAGGCGAGATTGTACAAAAATACCGTAAGATCATGCCCTGGGTGCCGGTTGAGGGGTGGTATCCTGGCGGTTGCACCTATGTTTCCGAAGGCCCGAAAGGCATGAAGATCAGCCTCATCATCTGCGATGACGGCAACTACCCTGAAATCTGGCGGGACTGCGCAATGAAGGGCGCCGAGCTGATTATCCGTTGCCAGGGCTATATGTACCCGGCCAAGGACCAGCAGGTACTAATGGCCAAAACCATGGCCTGGGCCAATAATTGCTATGTCGCCGTTGCCAACGCCACGGGGTTCGACGGCGTGTATTCCTATTTTGGCCATTCCGCCATCATCGGGTTCGACGGCCGTACTCTGGGCGAATGCGGGGAAGAGGATTACGGCATCCAATACGCGGCCCTCTCGAAATTTCTCATCCGCGATGCCCGCAAAAACCTGCAATCGCAGAACCACCTCTTTAAGCTGCTGCATCGCGGCTATACCGGCATGGTTAATTCCCGTGAGAACCAGCCCGGTATGGCCGTCTGCCCGTTCGATTTCTACCGGGAGTGGGTGAACGACCCGGAAGCCACCCGCGCCAAGGTGGAGGCGCTGACACGCCCCACGCTGGGCACGGAAGAATGCCCGATTGAGGGTATTCCCAACGGGTCTAATCTCGCCCCGGCCGCTGAGTAAGCCACAAAAAAGGAGGCCAAACGGCCTCCTTTTTATTTGTCTGGAATCTACAACATCGTAAATTTTCCCTAATGGCTTATCATCCAGGGTCGGCTGCCTGGGAAGGTTTTCATCGGCGCCGGCGCGTCCGCCTTCAGCGTCTTCCCCGTTTTGGCGCAGCAGCCGCAACCTGGCGGGTGTTTGCCGGTTCGCCGCGTGCTTTCCGGCGCGTGGGCGCTTTTCTCATTCACCGCATGGGCCTTGCGCTTGGCCGCATTCATGGTGGCCAGATGCGGCACGGTCAGCAGCGCGCGCGGCGCTGCCACACCACATTCCGGGCAGCCGAGATCATCCTGCCAGGACGCCATGGGCATCAAGGCGGTAAACGGTCCGCAATGCGGGCACATGTAATCGTAAACCGGCATGTCATTTATCCGGAGAGAGCGGCAGATCCACCCCGCCTTTGATCATCTGCACCGGCCCTGCGGCGGTGGGATTGATGTCGAACTCGAAAATCTCGGTCGGCAGATACAGCGTGGCGCAGGCGTTCGGCACATCCACAATGC
>JAGWOU010000496.1 GCA_028870815.1 Rhodospirillales bacterium
GTGTGGAGCGCGGCTTGCAGCGCCTGCGGGACCAGGGGCTGATTTATCGCGGTATCTTGGAACCGCCCAAGGGCAAAACGCCAGATGATTGGGAGCCCCGCGAGCAGGAGCTGTTCCGCGCCACCGAATTTGGGGATGACGTGGACCGGCCCATCGCCAAGTCGGACGGGTCGTACACCTATTTCGCCAATGACATTGCCTATCACGCGGACAAGGTTGCCCGCGGCTTCCCGGAAATGATCGACGTTTGGGGCGCCGACCATGGCGGCTACGTGAAGCGCATGCAGGCGGCGGTGAAGGCGCTGGCGGGCGACGCGAAGGCGCGGCTGGATCTTGTGCTTTGCCAGATCGTGAAGGTGATGAAGGATGGCGCGCCGGTCAAAATGTCCAAGCGCGCCGGCACTTTCGTGGAGCTGCGAGACCTGATCGACGAGGTGGGGCCGGATGCGGTGCGGTTTCTGATCTTGATGCGTAAATCCGATGCGCAGATGGATTTCGACCTGAACGCCGCCGTGGCGCAGACACGTGAGAACCCGGTGTTCTATGTGCAATATGCCCATGCGCGCTGCCGCTCCGTGTTGCGTGCTGCTCCGGTTCCCTTGGCAGATGCGGATTTTTCCAGTCTCACGGCACCGGAGGAGATGGCTTTGCTGCGCCGCCTCATCACCTGGCCGCGTTTGGTGGAGCAGGCCGCCGAGGCACGGGAGCCGCATCGTGTGGCGTTTTTCCTCTATGATCTGGCTTCGGATTTCCACGCTCTCTGGAACGCGGGGCGGGACAATGCCGCTCTGCGCTTCCTGCAAGAGGACAAGCCGGCGGAAACAGCAGCCCGGATCGGGCTTGTGGCGGCCACGGCCATCGTGCTTCGCTCCGGCCTTGCCGTGCTGGGCGTGAACCCGGTTGAGGAAATGAGGTAAGGCTTGCAGGAAGAGGAAGACGACGATTTCCTGTACCGTCCCCACCGCTCCAAGGGGCAGCGGCTGGACCCTGCGATTCAGCGCATGGCCATCGCGGCGGCGGGTATTTCGGTGCTGGTCATCCTTGTCGCCTGGATTTGGAGCGGCATCCACCCCTACACATTCGGGCCGCCGCCGGTAATCAGCCCGCCGGATATTCCCTTGCGCGTGGTGCCGGCGGACCCTGGGGGGATGGTGGTGCCGGAGGCGAATGTTCCGATCATGTCTGGTGAGATGCGCGATGACGGCACGCCGCATCTTGCCTCCGCCGGGCCGGCGCCGGATATAGCGGCATTGGACCAGGCGGCGGGGCTGACCCCGCCTGGTGCATCCACGCAGGCTCCGGCGCCGCCAGCGCAGCAAAGCGTTGCCAGCGCCTCGGCTGTTCCCGTGCCCGCCACCGACGAGCCGCAGAGCGTCACCCCTGCGGCATCGCAGGCGCCACGGCCCGGCTCCACCGCCACCAGCGCGGCCGCGGCGGAGAACATGACTTCTGTGCAGTTGGCCGCGACCAGCAGCGAGGATGGTGTACTGGGCATCTGGGTGAAGCTGCGGCAGAAATTCCCTGATCTGATGAAAGGGCGGCAGCCGGAGATTATTCCCGTGATTCTGA
>JAGWOU010000051.1 GCA_028870815.1 Rhodospirillales bacterium
GCCTGCAGCCAGACGGTGAGGCAGTTATTCAGCAGCAGATCGAAGGTGGCATTGTCGCTCACCAGCCCGCCGGCGGTGGCGATGACGCAGGACGGGTAGGTTTGCAGCGTATCCTCCAGCGCCTGGCGCTCATAGCGGCGATAGGCGTTGGAGCCGTAGAGGGCCTGGATTTCCGCAGGGGCACAGCCGGCCAGCCGGGTGATTTCCAGCCGCAGCTCGACGAACGGATAGCCGAGCTTGGCCGCCACCATCTGCCCGAGCGTGGATTTGCCGGCGCCGCGCAAGCCCACCAGCGCGATGCGGTGATGCCGTGTGGCGCCGCCATGCGGGCGGCTATTGCCGAACATGTCGCTCAAACCCTGCAAGGCGCGGGCGATCTCGCTCGGCTCGCGCCCATGCAGCAGCCGGCGGATGGAGAGCCATTCCGGGGAGGAGGTGGTCTCATCGCCCAGCAGCTCGGCCAGGGAGCAATCCAGCGCCTGGGCGACTTGCGCCAGCACCAGAATCGAGACATTTCCGGTGCCCGATTCCAGATTGGCCAGATGCCGCTCGGACACATCCGCCTCGCCGGCCAGAACCCGGCGCGTCATGCCCCTGCGGGCGCGCAGCAATTTCACGCGCTTGCCAAGGCCAGGGAGAATTTCGGACTCGTCGATCGGCGTCATGGGGTCTGGTTCAATTCGGAAGCCATCGCCGCGCGTTAGCACTTTTTTGCCGAAGGACAAAGGGGAAGTCACGAATATTTTGTAATATAGTGCACAAAGCTTTTGCGGACAGGCAGGTTTTGGGCAGTCTGCCGCGCGATTTGCGCAAAAACCGCGCCCCTTGCCTGGCGCCGGGGCGGGTGCCATCTCTTGTGCCATGACAGAGCATAACGATCCGGTGGGCTGGCATGGCACCACCATTTTGTCCGTTCGCCGCAATGGCCAGGTTGTCGTGGCCGGGGACGGGCAGGTATCTCTTGGCAACACGGTTGTAAAGGGCAACGCGCGCAAGGTGCGGCGTATCGGTAATGGGCAGGTGATCGCCGGCTTCGCCGGGGCCACGGCTGATGCCTTCACCCTTTTGGAACGGCTGGAAGCGAAGCTGGAGCGGTTTCCGGCACAGCTTGAGCGCGCCTGCGTGGAACTGGCGAAGGATTGGCGGACAGACCGTTACCTGCGCCGGCTGGAGGCAATGCTGATCGTCGCGGATAAGGACCGCGGCTTCACCATCACCGGCAATGGCGATGTGCTGGAGCCGAATGATGGCATCATCGCCATCGGCTCCGGCGGCAATTACGCGCTTTCCGCCGCCCGCGCCCTCATCACGGTGCCAGACCTCACGGCCGAGGAAATCGCCCGCCGGGCGATGAAGATCGCCGCCGATATCTGCATCTACACCAACGAAAACCTGGTTGTTGAAACAATCTAAATGGATATTCCCGTTTATTCTCCCCGCGAGATCGTCTCCGAGCTCGACCGCTTCATCATTGGCCAGAACGATGCCAAGCGCGCCGTGGCCATCGCTTTGCGCAACCGTTGGCGCCGGCAGCAATTGCCGGAGGAGCTGCGTGACGAGGTGGTGCCGAAAAACATCCTGATGATCGGGCCCACCGGCTGCGGCAAAACCGAGATTGCCCGCCGTCTTGCCAAGCTGGCACAGGCGCCCTTCCTGAAAGTGGAAGCCACCAAATTCACCGAGGTTGGCTATGTCGGCCGCGATGTGGAGAGCATCGTGCGTGATCTGGTGGAAGCCTCCATCACCATGCTGCGTGAGCAGAACCGCAAGAGCGTTGAAGCAAAAGCGGAACTGAATGCCGAGGAACGCCTCATCACCGCGCTGGTGGGCGAAGGCGCGTCCGCCGACACGCGGGTGAAATTCCGCCGCATGCTCCGCGCTGGCGAGCTTGAGGATAAGGAGATCGAAGTCGCGATCACCGAATCCCAAGGCACGCCCATCGGCCTGATGGATATTCCCGGCATGCCGCCCGGCTCAGGCGCCATCAACCTCAGCGACATGATGAAGAATATGTTCGGCCGCCAGCCGCATAAAAAGAAGATGCTGGTGCCGGATGCCCGCAAGGCCCTGGCGCGCGAGGAAGCCGACAAGCTGCTGGATACCGATGCCCTCACCAAGGACGCGGTGGCCCATGCCGAGCAGAACGGCATCGTGTTTCTCGATGAGATCGACAAGATCTGCGCCCATACCGAGGGCGGCTATCGCGGCGGCGATGTCTCGCGCGAGGGCGTGCAGCGCGACTTGCTGCCGCTGATCGAGGGCACAACCGTTTCCACCAAATACGGCCCGGTGAAGACGGACTACATCCTGTTCATCGCCTCCGGCGCCTTCCATGTCGCCAAGCCTGCGGATTTGCTGCCGGAGCTGCAAGGCCGCCTGCCTATCCGTGTGGAGCTGAACTCGCTCTCCCGCGATGACTTCAAGCGCATCCTTACGGATACCGAACATTCGTTGCTGAAGCAGTATGTGGCCCTGCTGGGCACGGAAAGCGTGAACCTGGAATTCGCGGATGATTCCGTGGACGCCATCGCTTCCTTGGCCTTCGACATCAACGAACGGATCGAGAATATCGGTGCCCGGCGCCTCGCCACCGTTATCGAGCGGCTGCTGGAGGAGATTTCCTTCTCCGCCACGGACCGTTCAGGCGAGAAGATCACCATCGACGCGCCCTATGTGAATGAGCGCGTGGCCCCGCTGGCGTCCAAGGGCGATTTGTCGCGGTTCATTCTTTAAAGATCGCGAAGAAGGGGGCGTTGGCCCCCTTTTTCATGCCGGATTGGCGGTGCGGGCAAAAGGGAGCAAAAGCCTGAGCATGAATTTCCGTCTCGCGGGTTTCCTTACGGCGGCGGTTGCGGCTGCTGCCCTGGGGGTGGCGTATTTCGCGCAATACCGGCTGCACTACGTGCCGTGCGAATTATGTTTGTGGGAGCGTTGGCCCTACCGCATCGTCATCCTGCTGGGGCTGCTGGCTTTGCTCATCGGCGGCGTGCCGGCCCGTGCCCTTGTGGCGCTTGCCGGGTTGGTGATGCTGGCTGGCACCGCCATCTCCGGGGTGCATGTGGGGGTGGAATTCCGCTGGTGGCCATCGCCGCTGCCGGAATGCAACGGCATCCTTTCCCCCGGCGCCGCGCTGCCGCTTACCCCCGGCGTGCCATGCGACTGGCCGGTGCACCTCATCCCGGGTTTTCCCATGTCGATGGCGCAGATGGATTTCTGCTTCACGATCATATTCGCCGCGCTATTATTCTGGATGGCAACGCGGCCGGGCAGGAGGCGCACATGAACGAGACAACCAAGCGGTACATCCGTGTGGACCATGCCGGCGAATACGGTGCCGAGCGTATTTATGCCGGGCAGCTGGCGGTGCTGGGGCGCGGGCCGAAAGGCGATCTGCTGCGCCACATGCTGGAACAGGAAACCGTGCATAAAGAGAAGTTCGAGCAACTGATCGCGGAACGCGGCGTGCGCCCCACCGCCATGCTGCCGCTCTGGCATGTTGCCGGTTTCGCCCTCGGCGCGCTCACCGCCGCGATGGGCGAGAAAGCCGCCATGGCCTGCACCGTAGCGGTGGAGGAAACCATCGATGCCCATTACGCCGCCCAGCGCGACGCGCTCGGCCCGGATGAGGCCGGTTTGAAGGGCACGATCGAAGCCTTCCGTCTTGAAGAACTTGAACACCGTGACACCGGCCTTGCCCATGGTGCCGAGCAGGCTCCGGCCTACCGGCTGCTCACCGGCCTTATCAGGTTCGGCTGCAAGGCCGCCATCCGCATCAGCGAAACGGTCTGACTCCAAGGCGCTGCCCCGCATGGCAGTATCCCGGTCATAATCGCTGTCTATCCTCAACGCTTTAGCTTAGGGAGCGGATATGTCCGCCAGCTTGGCCATTGCTCCGCTTCAGGATGGTTTGCCGCGCCCGGCCAGGCTGCGCGCCATGGCGGCCGTGGCCATGGCCGTGCTGCTTTCGGTGCTGGATTATGCGGTGGTCAACATCGCCATGCCCGAGATCGCGCGCGCTATCCACACCACGGCGTCCTCCTCCATCTGGGTCATCAACGCTTATCAGCTTGCCAATGTAACGTCGCTGCTGCCCGTGGCGCGGCTGGGCGAAAAATTCGGCCATGCCCGCATGTGCCGCATCGGGCTTGTCATGTTCGTGGTGGCCTCGCTGCTATGCGCCATGTCGCAGACATTGCTGGAACTGGCGGTGGCAAGGGCCCTGCAAGGGCTTGGCGGCGCCTGTATTCTGGGCGTGAACGCGGCGCTGGTACGGTACATCTACCCCTCGGCGTTGCTCGGGCGCGGCATTGCGCTCAATGGGCTGATCATCGCGCTGGGCGTGGCGCTGGGGCCATCCGTGGGTGCTGCCGTGCTCTCCGTGGCCAATTGGAAATGGCTGTTCCTGATCAATTTGCCCTTTGGCGTTTTGGCGTTTTGGTTTGCGCTCACGGCCTTGCCGCAAACCCCGCGCGTGAATGTGAAATTCGATACGCTGAGCACCGCGCTGCTGGCGCTGGCGCTTGGCAGCATTGTCGTGGGCGGTGACCATTTCGCCCAAGGTAATGGCGGGGTGGTGGGGTTCGGGCTGCTCGCTCTGGGCATTGTTGCCATGGTCTTGCTGGTCCGGCTGCAACTCTCCCGCACGCATCCGCTGTTGCCGGTGGATCTGCTGGCGCGCGGCGGCTTCGCGGCGGCCTTCGCCACCGGGTTCCTGTCATTTCTCGCGTCCAATTTCTTCATCATCTCGATGCCGTTCAACCTTACCGATGTTCTGCATCGCGGCCCGGTGGAAACCGGCATCGTCATCACCGCCTGGCCTTTGACCATTGTGCTGACAGCACCCCTGGTCGGGCGGCTGGCGGACCGCTACCCGGCGGCGTTTCTCTCGACCCTCGGCATGATGATCCTCAGCCTCGGTTTCCTGCTTCTGCGCCTGTTGCCGGCGGCACCGTCGGATATCAACATCGCCTGGCGCATCGCTTTGGCCGGGGCCGGATTTTCCCTGGCGCAGCCGCCCAACAACAAAGCCATGCTGATGAACGCGCCGCAAGCGCGCCTGGCCAGTGCCAGCGGTATGATCTCCGTCACCCGCCTGCTCGGCCAGACCATCGGCGGCATGCTGGTGGCCATCACGCTTGGCCTCGCCCATCCCGCGCCCACGAGAACCTGCCTTGCTTTCGCGTCATTCGCCGCGTTCCTGGCGGCGGTGGCCAGTGGCTTGCGCCTGCTCGCCAAAACCGGGCGTGGCATGGAGGGTTAGCGCCTCGGGCCTGTTGGTGAATCGAAAAGAAATAAGCTAACACTCCCGCTAGAAAGTCTGGCATCGCGGAGGAACGGGTTCATGACAGTACAACTTGGCGAGCGGCAAACCGGGTTCGACACAAACAAGCTTGGATTCCCCAGCATCGATGCCTGCATGGCCATCGTCGTGGTGCTGCCCGAAGGCTTGTACGGTTATCACTCCTTCGGCGGGGAGGTTGCCAGTTCCTGGACCAAGATCATTCCCAAGTTCAAGGATTTCATCGAAGGCAAGGGCGGCAATCTGGCCAATGCCACGAGGCTTTATGGCATCACGCATCTCAGCAAGCGCGGCTGGCGGGCTGGAGCGCGCAAGGAGGTATGGACAGAGGAGCTTGCCGCCTACGCCACCGGCCTCGGCCTCACCTGCAGAATCTCCGGCTATAATCTGGATGATGCCTTGGGCAAGTTTCATACAAGCGGCAAATCCGCTTATGTCGAGTTCGAAAAATTCGGCTCAAAATGCGATGTCAGCGTACAGACATGGGAGACCCTCACCCCCACCCGCACCATTCTTAAAGCCAGCCAGAACCCCTGGGGCGATGACATCAAGACAATTCAAGGCGGCAATCTCACCGCTGTGCAGGGAGATATTTTTGATCCCCTTACCGCGAAGGCATTACGGAAGATCAGTAAGACCAAGCTGCAAGGCTAGCTCAGCGCCTCGGCGCAGGCATCCAGTATCGCGTCGCAATCCATCTCATATTCCCGGTAAAGCTCCGCCACGGTGCCGGACTGGCCGAAATGGTCCGGCCCCAGCGCCATCACCTTCTGCCCCCGCACGGCACCCAGCCAGGAATGCGCCGCCGGATGCCCGTCCAGCACAGTCACCAGCGCCGCGCCCGGTGCCAGTGGCGCTAAAATCTCCTCGATATGCGCTTTGGCTTTCACCCCTTCGCGCCGCTGGCGTTGCGCCGCGCGCCAACCCGCATAAAGCCGGTTGGGGCTGGTAATCGCCAGCAGCCCGGCGCCGGGCACTTCGTCGCGGATCTGCGCAAAGGCTTTTTCCGCCTCCGCCGCCACTGCGCCTTGGTAAACGATCGCCAGCACCGCCCCTGGCTCCGGCGGGGTAATCCAATGTGCCCCGGAGATCACCTGCGCTTCATCCAGCGTGCGCACGGGCTGCGTCAGCGCCAGGCTGGAAAGCCGCAGCCACACCGCCGAGCCCTCCGGCTTCTGCATATATTCAAACGCGTGCCGCATCAGAATGCGCAGTTCGTCGCAATAGGCTGGTTCGAATGTCGCAAGCCCGCCTTGCACGATTCCCAGCAGCGGGGTGTTGGTGGATTGGTGCTGCCCGCCCTCGGCCGCCAGCGTGATGCCGGAAGGTGTCGAGACCAGCAGAAACCGGGCATCCTGGTAACAAGCGTAATACAGCGCGTCATGGCCGCGATTCACGAACGGGTCATACACCGTGCCCACCGGCAGCAGCCTCGCGCCATAAAGCTCATGCGCCATCCCCGCCGCGCCCAGAAGCGAGAACAGGCTCTGCTCGGCAATGCCCAGTTCGATATGCTGGCCATCTGGGTGCATCTCCCGGCGGGCCAGCGAGGCGATGTTATTCTTGCGAAACACGTCCTCCTGGGCTTTGCGCGCGAACATGCCGCGCCGGTTGATCCAGGAGGTGAGGTTGGTGGAGGTGGCCACATCCGGGCTCGCGGTCACAATCGCCTGAGAGAGCGCCTTACTGTCGCCCTGGGCGCGGCCGATCTCGGAGAGAATTTCACCAAATCCGCTCTGAGTGCTCATCCGCCGCCCGGCAGTGCGCGGGCCGGGCAACGTGGCCGGCACGTCCACCGTAGGCGCGGTCAGCCGCCGCCCGGCGGGGGAAAGCGGCTGGGCATAAGGCGCGCTTTCCAGCAGCCGCGTCACCGCCTCGGAGTCCTCCAATCCCTCCAGCCGGTCCCATTCATGGCCGGGGCGAATCTTCATCGCCACGCGGAATTCGTCCATCTGCTCGGGCGTCATCATCCCGGCGTGGTTATCCTTATGTCCAGCCAAAGGCAGTCCGTTGCCCTTGATCGTATGCGCAAGAAACAGTGTCGGCTGGTCGGTCTTAGCCGCCTGGGCAAAGGCCCCGGTCAGCACGCCGAGATCATGCCCCGCCAGATTGGTCATCAGCGCCGCCAGCTCGCCATCGCTCAACGGATCGATGATCGCGCGCACTCCGCGGCTTTTGCTCATGTCGCGCAGCAGCGCCTCGCGCCAGGCTGGGCCGCCTTGAAAGGTAAGGGCGGAATAAACCGAGTTCGGGCAATCATCCAGCCAGCCGCGCAAAGATGAGCCGCCGGGCTTGGTAAACGCCTCCTGCAATCGTCTGCCATAACGCAGCGTCTGCACCCGCCAGCCCATATCGCGGAACAGCCCTTCAAACCGGCCGAACTGCCGGTCCGGCATCACTGAATCCAGGCTTTGGCGGTTGCAATCCACCACCCACCACACGTCGCGCACGTCATGCTTCCAGCCTTCCAGCAGGGCCTCGTAGATATTGCCCTCATCCAGCTCGGCATCGCCCGCCACGGCCACATTGCGCGTCCGCTTTGTACCGGGGGGCACCATCTCATGCGTCTGCACGTAGTCCTGAATCAGCGCGGAGAAGCTGGTGATCGCCACCCCAAGCCCCACAGAACCCGTGGAGAAATCGATCTCCGCGCCGTCCTTGGCGCGCGAGGGATAGGCTTGCGCCCCGCCCAGTTGCCGGAAATGCTCCAGTTTCTCGCGGCTCTGCCGGCCGAAAAGGTAATTAACGGCGTGCAGCACAGGTGACGCATGCGGCTTCACCGCCACCCGGTCTTGCGGGCGCAGCGCGTCGAAATAAAGCGCTGTCATGATGGTGGTGACAGAAGCGCAGGAGGCCTGATGCCCGCCAATTTTCTCCGCCGTCGGGTTGGGACGGATATTATTGGCGTTGTGGATGATCCAGGCCGAGAGCCACAGCAATTTGCGCTCGATAGCGGTGAGCGTTTCCAATCTGCCGGTGCCGTGCTCCCACTGGCTCACATCGTTCATGCAGGCACTATAATGCGTTTCCGGTTTCGGTAAAACGCGAACCCCGCCCAGCCGGGCGGGGTTCGGCGCGGGCCGGGCTTAATTGCCGTAAGCGGATCCGACAATGATGCTGGCGATAATGCCGCTGGCAATGGCGATCATAACGAACTGGTCGCCGGATCGGACCCACTCATAGCCTGGAGGTGGAGCGTGCAGGTGGTAGCGGTCCCAGTCATCGTGATGAACAACATAACGCTGGCCATCGTAGTGCTCGCCGCGTGACCAGCGATGGTTGTCATGGCCCCAGCCGGAATCGCCGCCGTGATTGTCCTGGTGGTCCATATTGCCGGGTCCCATCGGGCCGCGCTGGCTATCATGGTACTGCTGCGGGCCATGGTCTTGTTGATACTGCTGCGGGCCATGGTCTTGTTGATACTGCTGCGGGCCATGGTCTTGTTGATACTGCTGCGGGCCATGGTCT
>JAGWOU010000497.1 GCA_028870815.1 Rhodospirillales bacterium
CTGGTCTCGCGTATGATCACTGAGGCTGGCGAGATCATCACCGGCCGCTTGACGAATCTCCTGGTCTGACCAGCTACAAACGCGCCGGCGCCTGGCCCGGCCTCGCCGGTTCGTCCGCCCGAGCGCCCTGCAACTTCCCGTCTGCAGCTTCAACTTTCGGGTTTGGTATCTGCATCGTCACCACCGAGACAAGGCTGATCAGCGACACAACACTCATATAGGCAACGATCAGCCAAGGCTTGCCTCCGCCCCGTTCAAGCAGCAGCGTGGCGATAATGGGGGTAAGGCCGCTCGCGAAAATGCCGGAGAACTGATACGCGAAAGACACGCCGGTATACCGCACCCGCGCATCAAACTGCGTGGCAAAAAGTGAGGATTCGGGCCCGTACACCATCGGGTAGGCCAACGAAAGCGGAACGATAATCGCCAGCCAGACAAGATAGGGATATTGGTGCGCATAGTTTTGCATAACGAAGAACGAAGCCGCCGTGGCAATGCCCACACATATTGAACCGATGCCGAACATGCGGCGCAGACCGATCTTGTCCGCCATGGAGCCGAAATAGAAGATCAGCGGTATCATCAGCCCTGAAGCGATGATGACGCCGTTGAGCACGAAGCCGCGCGAAAGATGCAGCGTGCCGACGCCATAGGCGATAATGAACACGCCGAACATGTTGAAGCTGGCGCCCTCGATAAACCGCGCGCCGAGCGTCTGGATAATCTCGCGCGGATAGGACATGAACATTTCACCTACCGGCACGGCAACTTCGCGGCCTTGCTCCTTTACTTTGGTAAATTCAGGCGTCTCCGAGATCTTCAGCCGGATAAACAAGCCAACCACTACCAGCACGGCGCTGAGCAGAAAGGCGACACGCCAGCCCCAGGCCAGAAACGCATCCGCCGGCAATTGGTTGAGAATGGCGACAACACCGGCGCTGGCCATAAGCCCGGCCGGCACACCAATTTGCGGATAGCTTCCGTAAAAGCTGCGCTTGCCGGGGGGTGCGTGTTCAATGGCCATGACCACGGCGCCGCCCCATTCACCGCCAATACCGATGCCCTGCAAAATGCGCAGGAACAGCAGCAACACCGGTGCCATTACACCGATGCTGGAATAGCCTGGCAAAAGCCCGATAAGCGCGGTGGAGACGCCCATGATGAGCAAGGTGAGAACCAGCACCGTCTTGCGCCCGATGCGGTCTCCAAAATGACCGAAAACAACGCCACCCACCGGCCGCGCGATAAAGCCGATCGCAAAAGTGGTGTAAGAAAGCAAGGTGCCGACGAACGGGGAATAATTTGGGAAAAATGCATGGTTCAACACCAGCGCCGCCAACACGCCGTAAAGAAAGAAGTCATACCACTCGATAATCGTGCCGACCGCGCTGGCCAGCGCAATTCGAGAAATGCGTTGATGCTCGCTCACCTCAATCCGGTTCATGGGCGGTTTCCTCTTATTTTAAAACTTTATGATCCGGTGATATAAAGATTTTCACTCAGCGGATTTTTCTTGACAGTAGAACGAGCCGCTCTCAATATACAAGACATAACTTACCATTGA
>JAGWOU010000498.1 GCA_028870815.1 Rhodospirillales bacterium
GTGGCCTGCTGGCCAAGCTTGATATAGCCGAGCCCCACACGGGCGAGGATGCTGAGCCGGTCATGGATCTTCGGCACGGCAGAGAAGAACACCAGGGCCTCGTCCACCGACATATCCAACACATCAGCGATGGACTTGCCGCGGAACTTCACCTCCAGCGTTTCACGGTTGTAACGCTTTCCCTTGCAGGTGTCGCAGGTCACGAACACGTCCGGCAGGAAGTGCATCTCGATCTTCAGCACACCATCGCCCTGGCAGGCCTCGCAGCGCCCGCCTTTCACGTTGAAGCTGAAACGACCGGGCTTGTAGCCGCGCGCCCGGCTTTCCGGCATCTCGGCAAACCAGTCGCGGATGGGCGCGAACAGATCCGTATAGGTGGCGGGGTTGGAGCGCGGGGTGCGACCAATGGGGGACTGGTCGATGTCGATGATCTTGTCGAGCTGCTCCATGCCGTCGATCTTCTCGAACGGCGCCGGCACCTCGCCCGAGCCCATCAGCCGGCGGGACAGCGCCTTGTAGAGCGTATCCACAACCAAGGTTGACTTGCCGCCGCCGGAAACGCCGGTGACGCAGGTGAACAGCCCCAGCGGAAACTCCGCCGTGACATCCTTGAGGTTATTGCCACGGGCGCCGACGAGTTTGATAATACGGTTCTTCTGTACCGGGCGGCGCATGGGCACGGGAATGGCGCGGCGGCCGGAAAGATAATCCCCCGTAATGGATTTTGGATTGGCCGCGACATCGCCCGGCGTGCCCTGCGCCACCACATGGCCGCCGGAAATGCCAGCCCCCGGCCCCATATCCACCAGATGGTCGGCGGCGCGGATCGCATCCTCGTCATGCTCCACCACCAGCACAGTGTTGCCGAGGCGCTTCAGCCGCTCCAACGTGCCCAAGAGCCGCTCATTGTCCCGCTGATGCAGACCGATGGAAGGTTCGTCCAGCACATAGAGCACGCCGGTGAGGCCTGAGCCGATTTGGCTGGCCAGACGGATGCGCTGGCTCTCCCCGCCGGACAAGGTGGCGGAGGAGCGTGCCAAAGTGAGGTAGTTCAACCCGACATCAAGCAGGAATTGCAGACGCTCCTCGATTTCCCTTAGGATTCGTCTGGCGATTTCCAAACGCTGCGGGGTGAGCGTGGCCGCGACCTTGCCGAACCAGTCCCGCGCCTCGTCGATGGAAAGTTCCGCCACTTCGGCGAGATTGCGTTCCGCCACCTTCACCGCCAAGGCTTCCGGCTTCAGGCGGGCGCCGTTGCAGGTGCCGCACGGGCGCTCGGCATGGTAGCGGGAGAGCTCCTCGCGGGTCCAGGCGGAATCGGTTTCCTTGTAACGGCGTTCGAGGTTTTTGATGATGCCCTCGAAAGGTTTTGCAACGGTATAAGCCCGGGCGGAGTCTTTGTAGGTGAATTTGATCTCCTCCTTGCCCGAACCATAGAGGAACGCGTTTCTCACATCCTCCGGCACATCCTCCCAGGCAGTGGCGAGCTTCACCCCGTAATGCTTGGCGAGGGCTGCGATGGTCTGGTCGTAATAGGGCGATTGCGCGCCGGCCCAGGGG
>JAGWOU010000052.1 GCA_028870815.1 Rhodospirillales bacterium
CATCATCTGGGCGACCGGTTTTCGTCAGGATTTTAACTGGCTCAAGGTCGACGCCTTTGACAAGAAAGGGGCGCCGATCCACCAACGCGGCCTGTCAAAGGAACCAGATGTCTATTTCTTGGGCCTGCCTTGGCAATCCCGACGCGGGTCGTCCTTTCTCTGGGGGGTTTGGCACGACGCCAAGTACATCGCTGACCAGATCGCGATCCAACGGTTCTATCTTGAATACAATGGTGTGGCCGCTGTCATCCCTGCCGCTGCCGAATAACCCAAGGAGCAAGGGCAGTGGCACTTACCCGTATTCGCAAGTTCAACACCTCCGACACATACCCTGAGCAGAACCTCGACAACGACCTATGTCAGGCAGTGGTCACCCAGTATGGCAAAACCGTCTGGCTCGTCCCGAATGGCTTGTCGAAATCGACGGTACCGCTGTGATTCGGGAAGTGCGTCAATCGTGACTTTCTCCATCGTTGCCCGCTACGCTGCTATTGGACAGAAAGTTTGAGTGATTGACCCTCACAAAACTCCATCCCATAACATGCCCAGCGATCAATAACAGCAGGAAGTAAACCAAATGCTGGATCTCACTCACCAGGACTGGCGATCGAAAGCCGAATCGCTAAAATTCCGAAGCCAAGCCTTTATCAACGGCAAGTTCACTAATGCTGTTTCAGGCAAGACCTTCGACAGCATCAACCCCGCCACCGGTACAGTACTGGCCAGCGTAGCTGAATGCGACGCAACGGATGTTGACTTGGCCGTGGCTGCAGGGCGGCGTGCCTTCGAAGACAGGCGCTGGTCCGGCATGGCGCCGGGCGACCGCAAGGCGGTACTGCTCAAACTGGCAGACCTGATCCGGGCCAATGTCGAGGAACTGGCGCTGCTTGACTGTCTCGACATGGGTAAAACGATCACCGACGCCTTGACCATCGATGCGCCAGGCTCGGCCCATTTCTTCCAATGGTATGCAGAGGCCATCGACAAGGTTTATGATGAGGTGGCCCCGACTGGCCCTGGCAATCTGGCGCTGGTACGCCGCGTACCGCTGGGGGTTATAGGGGCGGTGGTACCCTGGAACTTCCCGCTCGACATGGCAACTTGGAAGGCCGCCGCCGCACTGGTTGCAGGCAACTCGGTGGTATTGAAACCAGCGGAGCAATCGCCGCTCTCTGCGCTGCGCTTGGCGGAATTGGCCGCTGAGGCCGGCGTGCCGGATGGCGTGTTCAATGTGGTGCCCGGTTATGGCGCGACGGCAGGCAAGGCGCTGGGATTGCATATGGATGTGGATTGTCTGGCCTTCACCGGATCGACCGCCACGGGCAAGCGATTCATGGAGTATTCCGGGCAATCCAATCTGAAACAGGTTTGGCCGGAAACCGGTGGCAAGAGTCCGAACATCGTCTTCGCCGATTGTGGAAATCTCGACGCTGCGGCGGACATGGCGGCCTTCGGTATCTTCTTCAACCAGGGTGAGGTTTGTTCAGCCAATTCGCGCCTCTACGTCGAACGTTCGATCAAGGACGTGTTGGTGGAAAAGCTGATCGCCAGGGCGCAAGGGATGCAGCCGGGCGATCCGCTCGATCCTGCATCGAAGATGGGCGCTATCGTCGATGAAAAACAGACCCAAGGCATCATGAGATTTATCGATCATGGCAAAGCCAGCGCCAATCTCGTGACAGGTGGCGAACGAGTGCAGATTAACGGCAAGGGATGCTTCGTCCAGCCGACCATCTTCTCCGATGTGGCCCATGACAATCCGCTGGCTCGTGACGAGATATTTGGCCCCGTACTCTCGATTATTCCCTTCGACCGAGAGGAAGAGGCGGTGACAATGGCCAACGACTCAATCTACGGGCTTGCTGCTTCTATATGGACCGATGACCTCAGCCGTGCTTGCCGCGTGTCTGACCGGCTCAACGTGGGCACGGTCTCGGTTAACACCGTCGATGCTTTGTCTGCACAAACACCTTTTGGCGGCATGAAGCAGTCAGGCTTTGGCCGAGATCTGTCGCTACATTCCTTCGACAAGTACACCGCCCTGAAAACCACGTGGATCAAATACAAACTCTGATGCGCTGCGCGTCCGATGCCCAAAACTACAAATCACGCTGCCCGTATGTCGAACATGTCGAAATCCCCCGGATGGAGGACATCGCGCGCTTCAAGGAAATCAGCGCCGGTAAGTTTGCGGATATCGTGATTCTCGAGAATGATCCTCTGGCACAGGACCCGCAAACCATCCCCGCCCTGAACGTTACGGCCACGCTCGTCGGCGGCAAGCTCGTCTACGGCACATTGCCCGGTTATTCGCACGTGACGCCTGAATTACAAATCGCCCGAAAAGAACGAGACCAATCCTATGCGTAACCCCAACTACGATATCCTGTTTGAATCGCAAGCCATCGGCCCGCTAACCGCCAAGAACCGTTTCTACCAAGTGCCGCATTGCAACGGCGGCGGCTATCGCGACCCTTCGGCGGTTGCCGCGATGCGCGGCATCAAATCCGAAGGCGGCTGGGGCGTGATCTTCACCGAACAGACCGAGATGCACCAGACATCGGAGATTACCCCTTTCATCGAACTGCGCCTTTGGGAGGATGCGGATATTCCCTCCCTCCGCCGCATGTCCGATGCCATGAAATCCCACGGCGCGCTGGCGGGCATTCAGCTCGCCTATTCCGGCATTAACGGTCCGAATCTCTACACCAAGGAAATTCCGCTCGCCCCCTCCGCGCTGCCTATCCGCACTTTCACCAACGATCCCGTGCAGGCGCGGGCAATGGATAAGAGCGACATCAAAAACCTTCGGCGCTGGTTCGTGAACGCGGCAAAACGTTGCAAAATCGCTGGGTTTGACCTCATCTGCCTCTACGGTGCGCATGGCTTTGGTGTGTTTCAGCATTTCCTTTCCCGCGCCACCAATCAACGCACGGATGAATACGGCGGCAGCCTGGAAAACCGCGCGCGTTTCGTGAACGAGGTCATTGCGGACATCCGCGATGCCGTGGGCGATACGATGGCCATCACTCTGCGCGTCAGCCTGGACGAAACGATCGGCGATCTAGGCTTCTCCAATGCTGAGGTTCATGACTTTATCGCGATGAACAAGGACCTTCCTGATCTGTGGGATTTGGCGCATGGCACATGGGAGGATTGCTCCGGGCCATCGCGCTTCAAAGAGGAAGCAGCGCAGGAGCTTCTGGTGAAAGGCATTCGGGATCTCACCTCCAAGCCCGTGGTGGGGGTAGGACGTTTCACCTCACCGGATGTTATGGCCCGCCTCGTCCGTCAGGGCGTGCTGGATTTCATTGGCTGCGCCCGACCCTCCATCGCGGACCCGTTCCTGCCGCGCAAGATTGACGAAGGACGGGAGGACGACATTCGCGAATGCATCGGCTGCAATATCTGCATCACCGGAGATATGACGATGTCCGTCAGCCGTTGCACGCAGAACCCCACCTTCATGGAGGAATGGCGCCGAGGGTGGCACCCGGAAAAAATCGCTGAGAAAGGGACTTCGGAGAATGTTCTGGTTATCGGCTCCGGCCCCGCCGGGCTGGAAGCGGCACGGGCCTTAAGCCTGCGCGGTTACGATGTCGCCATAGCCGAAGCGAAGGAGAGTTTCGGGGGGCGCGTGGCGCGCGAACGCTTGCTTCCCGGCCTCTCTGCCTGGGGGCGGGTGATGGATTACCGCCTGTACCAACTGGGCCAGCGCCCGAACGTGCAAATGTATCCGGGCTCGGAGTTGGGCGTTGAGGAGGTTCTGGAATTCGGCTTTCAGAATATCTGCATCGCCACTGGCAGCGTCTGGCGGGCGGATGGTGTGGCACGTCAGCATGTGGTGCCCATGCCAGTTCGCGGCAACCTGCCTGTTTTTACACCCGACGACATCATGGATGGCCGCCTGCCCACCGGGCGCGTGGTGCTGTTCGACGACGATCATTACTACATGGGCGGCGTCCTCGCCGAACGTCTGGCCCAGGCGAGCTGCGAGGTGATTCTGGTTACACCTTCCGCCCATGTTTCGGACTGGACGCGCAACACGCTGGAACAAGCCGCAATCCATCGGCGCCTGATTGAGACCGGAGTGAAGATCCTGCTGAATACCGGCATCACGGAAATCCGCGCCGACGGGGTGGAGACGAATTGCGCCTATACCGACGCGCGAAATGTGCTGGAGGCGAACGCGCTGGTCATGGTCGCCTCGCGCCAAGCCAATGATGGTCTTTACCATCAACTTCGGGCGCGGCAAGCGGATTGGGCGGATGCCGGCATCAACTCCGTCCAGCTCATCGGCGATGCCGCCGCCCCCGGCCCCATAGCCTGGGCCGTCTTTGCCGGACATCGCTATGCGCGGGAACTGGATACCGGAGTTTGGACCGAGGAATGGGGCGACACGCTCAGCTTCCGTCGTGAAGTCATAGCCCTCTCGCCGGATTTGTAATCGTCCTAGGCTCAGGACTCATAGCCAGAACAGGACTGTAGCGGCGAGGGTGATGGCGGCGCAGAATACCGTTGGGCATCTGTCGTAGCGCATGGCGACGCGTCGCCAATCCTTGAGTCTTCCGAACATGATCTCGATACGATTACGCCGTTTGTAGCGGCGTTTGTCGTATTTGACGGGTCAAGCACAGGATTTCCGCGACCTGCCCGGCGGTCATGAAAAAGCGCACGGGGCGGCCACTGGCGTCGGTGACGGCATGCAGCTTCGTGTTCATGCCGCCTTTCGTGCGGCCAATCAGTCGTCCATGCCCCCGCAGACTCGAGGCCGTACGATGTGCCTTGAGGTACGTCGCGTCAATCATGGCGATCTGGGGTTCGGCACCAATCGCCGCAAGACCTTCCATCATCCGGGTGAACACGCCCATCGCGCCCCACCGCTTCCACCGATTGTAAAGTGCCTTGGGCGGGCCATAATCTTTCGGCGCGTCCCGACAGCGCAAACCATTGCGATTGACGAAGATGATACCGCTCAGAACACTCCGGTCATCAACTCTGGGCTTGCCATGGCTCTTCGGAAAATACGGCTCAAGCCGCGACATCTGCTCGTCCGTCAGCCAATACAAGTCGCTCATACTCAATCTCCTCG
This sequence comes from Rhodospirillales bacterium, assembly GCA_028870815.1. Classification (GTDB taxonomy): domain Bacteria; phylum Pseudomonadota; class Alphaproteobacteria; order Acetobacterales; family Acetobacteraceae; genus Acidocella. The sequence continues at coordinate 5,093 of JAGWOU010000052.1, forward strand.
CGGAGTTTGAATCAGATCGATCAAACCAAATCAATGGGTCCTGAACCTAGATGATGTAGCTGCGGTTGGTAAGAGATAGAATGATCACCTGCAGCCCGGGTAGCAGATTGCCGAGAAAGAGTAGCATCAGGTGGTAACGGCGCAGGTCATGGCTAGAAGCAGGCTGCGGCTGTTCATGCGCTCCGGCGTAGGTCCACAGGAAACAAAAAGCACCGTCACGCCCGGTTCATATCCAAGCCACCGCATTTTTTCCGGGATAGGTAGGAGCTATTATCCGAAATTCTGGCTCTGCGGCATACCGCCTGGACCGTCTTCCCATTACTTGTCTGAATTTGAATCTGCCGCAGTAGCACAACAATCCGCTCCACGCTCATCCACTTCAGGCATACCAATGCCGCCTTTTTAAACCGGCTTGTTTCATCACAACCAATTCAAAAATCCTCCGCACACCACTTCAACCAAAGGTAGTTTTACTATATTATCTCTATCCTACGTGTTGTTAATCGAAAGCCGCAATAAAGATGGAGGTTACATCTTGAGCAAATCACTTCGGGTGAACCTTGATAAATTTAGTGCTGCCGATTACGAGGCATTTAGCACCGCTTATCAAAATGCGTCTCCCTACCCTCATCTTGTCTTGGAAGAACTGTTTCCCGCTGATGAGTTGCGCAATATCTTAAACGAATTCGGCAACTCATCGTCCTGCCGTTGGAGGGAATATCAAACCGCTCTTCAGAACAAACGCGGCACCGCGGCGAACACGACCCTTCCACCAAAAACGCAGGATTATTTTAATTTCCTATATTCTGGTCCGTTCATCAGATTCCTGTCTCGTATTACCGGAATAAAAAATCTGATCCCTGACCCGGAGTTGCATGGAGCGGGAATGCACGAAGTGGGAAGTGGTGGCCGTTTTCAGATTCACGTTGACTTTTTAAAGCATCCTAGAACCGGTCTTCGCAACCGACTTGCCGTCATCACTTATTTGAATGAAAAATGGACGGAGGAAGATGGCGGCGCGCTAGAGTTATGGCAGTTAACACCGCCACGCCGCGTTACCACTGTGCTTCCAGTCTTTGGCAGGACTGTGATTATGGAGCAATCCGAAGTTGCGGCCCACGGCCATCCCGCGCCCGTAAGGGAACAACGCTTGCGCCGAACGATAATCGCTTATTTTTACACAGCCGACATGCCTATAAAAAGCGAAAACGACACGCTAGCAACGACATACGTGCAGCATTCAGGCTATTCTCTATCCCAACAGGCAGAGTTACAACTTCGCCGAGTGACGCCAAGGTTTATTCTAGATGCGATCAAGATCATTCACAAAGCTTTTGGCTCTTTACGATACTAGAACAGAAGAATGCACTTCATTTGGTAGCAAAAAATTTAATGGTCCATCGCCTTTTCTAACGCTGTAAACTGCGGACGATCAACGCCGTTGATCGGGTCGAGGCGCATGGGATAGTTCGGCTTCCACCACGCACCTCCTCCCCATAGCGCTATACCCCAGAAAACATCTGGCGCAGACTTGATCTCAGTATACATGGTTTTAAGAGCAGCCAGACTGGCGGGGTCTGCCGGTCCACCGGTTTCGCCCAAGAATACGCGGATGCCGGTTTGCCGAGACCAAGCAATAACACCCGCAAGGCGTTTGGCACCAATATCAGTGGAAGCGACAGGCTGCTTGTAGGTACCTGAACCGTCCGGATCTAGATAGGAATGAACTTCCAGCACCCAGTTTTTATCAGGGTCATTGATCTGCCCTTGATAGGGCGTCGCGGGAGAAATATCTGCAGCCGTCTCCCAATGGGCATGTGGCACCAATACGACGCCATGGAAGCCTGCCCGTCTTACAGCTGCTATGGCAGCATTCCATATCTTCGCATATTCGACGTCATTGCCAGTATGCGGTTCGTTCATCAAGCCAAGGGCGATGTCATCGCCTTTGAAAGTTCGTGCAACCTGCCAGATGAAATTCAAGTAGTCGGATGCCGCGCCGCAATTTTTTAGAATGTCCTGTGGCTGGCCATCAACGTCGAAAAATCCGTAGCCATGCGGATCTAGCACAGTTATCGCACCCGCGGCTTGATCTTTTGTAATAATCATTTGAAGATCGCGCACTATAGCAGGCGCCAGCGGCCCATCCGGCGTTGGCTGCAGGCGTGCAATCTGAAACGGAATACGAACCAACGTGACCCCGTGGGCTAGATAGTAGCTCGGATTTGGAATCGCAAAATTCTTCCATGGAATATCACCATGACCGAAATCCAGCCCGCTATCGTTCACGCCCCAGTATATTGGCCGGTGAGTGGCTTTAGTAGCGGCATAAGCCACGCTCTCAAGCCCAAACGTGATGAAGATAACCACAAGGAAAATTCGCAGGAAACTATAGCCGGCATATAGGCGGCGCCGGATGGCACGCCCGAGCTGCGCGCACATAAATGGAAAGAAGCCCGTGTCATTTGCTACCTTTTTAATCAATCCAAGACAATCACCGTTTCGTAGCGCCGTGGCGATATACTGCGCGTCATCATGCCGACTAAGCCCTTTGGCCCGCAACCGCAGGAGTTGCACTAATTTAGGGTCATGACAGATACGCGGATCGAGTGCCAACTCATTTACGGCATCTTTCATTTTCCCATAAGCAATGGTTGTGCGGGTCAATCCCGACGGACGCCGGCTCTGCGTTCCGTAACGTTGTGTATATAGATAAAACGGTTCAGGAAAAATATGAAACCTCCTGCCCGCCAGGAGAAGATCTACGACCAAACGAAAATCTTCGCCATGCTTGATATTTTCAGCGTAACGAATGCCTTGTTCAAGCAGCATGCTACGCTTGAACATTGGCTTCAGGAGGCCCCAATCCATGCCATTGTCATCAGCAAGATTATGGACAAGGAAATCCTTCAAAGTTACGGCGCCGGTAAACGCTGCGCCTGTTTCACCAAGTCCTCGGCCTACCACCGCTTCCGCCGCAGCATCATAATAAGCAAGATCATCAGCGACAAGATCAGAATCTGTTTGCTGAGCGAAAGATACTAAATTTTTTAAACGATCGGAAGCAAAGGCATCATCCGCATCAAGAATAGCAACCCAATCTCCTTGTGCAGCCTCGATCCCTACATTACGCGCGGCTGACGGGCCGCCATTTTGTGGCAACGCCAGAATCTTTACATTTGGATGCCCGTCTGAAAAAATGCGAAGCCATTCCCTTGTACCGTCGTTTGAACAATCATCGACCACGATGACTTCAAAAGGCGGCAAGGATTGCTCCAAAGCAGAGTTTATGGCCCGGCCGACAAAAGCCTTCGCATTAAAGGCAGGAATTATGATCGAAACCGTATTACCGCTCATGATTGGTTCCTTACTAGGGAATCATAAAGCGTCTCCAGCCCCTCCGTACAAATGTGCAGATTATGGCATTGATTAACAAATTTTGGTGCCGCAAGAGAAAATCGTTCCGCCAGAGCACTGTCAGTCAGAAGCATCATCAGATGCTTTACCATTCCAGCAACATCACGTTCAGCAAAAGAAAAACCTGTTAGGCCGTCCTGAATTCCTTCCGTTGCGCCACCACGAGCGGATGTAACCACTGGTACTCCGCTTGCTT
>JAGWOU010000053.1 GCA_028870815.1 Rhodospirillales bacterium
AATAATTACCGCCAACATACAGCACGAGCTTTGGATTGGTGAGGTCGCCATGGAAGTCGGCCATGGAGTCCACTTCAGGAACGGTGAACTCAAACCCTTTCTTTACCGCATCATTATTCTGGCCATGTTGCCAGGGAGGAAAAATCTTTTCGGCGTAATGCGGCGCTTCCGCTTTGCCATTCCACCCCGTGCTGGTTTGCGCCTTGGCAGCTAATGGGGCAGCCGCCATCAGCACGGCCATAACCGTGCTGATGCAGGATCTCAAAGAAGGTTTCATGTGGAACTCCTTGGAGATGGGCGCGCCTTATGCCGCCGCGATGTAATGGAAACCGGCTTGTTGAAGCTGCGGTATGGTACCCACCACGCCAGGGCTGAGCACCACACCGGGGATGAGGTGGTTCGTCAGCTCGGCCGCCAGCGCCTCATGCGAAAGACTATCCGGGTTGATGGATTTTTTGATCAGCATCCCAGAGAACTCCCAGATCGCATTGTGGCAGCCCACAAACACAACACCGCGCTGCTGCAGAATTGCGATGCTGTCTCCAGCTGGGGAGAAGGGCCCAGCGGGATTTTCAAAATCTGCGGCGCTTTCCTGCACGTCGGCCGGGCTGCCGATCAGGGTGTTGTGGCTGAATTTCCCCTTGGTGATGGACGGGAATTGATATTTGTCCCAGATGGTCTGATCATACAGCGCCAGATGCGCTGGACCATGCGTTGCGGAAACCGCCAGAAAATTAGGATGCTTCCAAGACCAAATCTGCGCGTTCATGGAATTCCGCATGAGGTTCAGCCAAGGGCCAGCGAGGTTGGTATTATCCCAAACCTGCTTCGGTCCGTTGCGATAGGCCAGCACCGCATTCAGTGCCTCGCTGTCCCATTCGTCGGGGTTGGTAAGGACCATCGGAACGGTCTTGAAATTCCGGCGGCGCGGCAGGGCGGCAAGCTTCTTCGTCAAGGCCGCCAAGGCCATCCCCGAAGATGATTCCAGGCCGCCAGTTTCGGTCGTGCTTGCATAAGCCGGCAATGCAGCCGCCGCTAGCCCGACAGCCCCGACCGAAACCCCAATTCCGCGGAGCAAGTCTCTACGATTTGCGCTTTGAGAGCCGCCCTTCTGTTCATGATCTGACATTTTGTTTCTCCTACCTTTTATTTGGTGGTTGCCAGACATGAGCAAGGCCGGTCTGTGTAGGGAGCCTGCCATCTGGGAGTCGCATTATTAGATGATGGATGAATATTTAATAACTTATAATTCTTATTATATTAACAAATTTTTCCGAACGATCTGATTTCGCACCGAATGCCTCGATACTATTAGGCATCACAGATTCAAGGGCGGGCGTAGCTTGCGCTGGTTGCTGATTAGTGGGGCGAGTGCCACGGCCAAGCAATGCTTGTTATGCCAGGGAGTGTTTGGAAAGCGTCTAATTAACCTCTATAAAATATTGAATTATCTGAAAAATATTGCCCGACATAAAGCTGCCAACACGGGTGCCAAATGACGTAGGCGCGTAGGGCGCAGAGCGGAATTTTACATCGTGCGCCCGCCGCGGTCAGTCTCTCATGACACTTGTCGTGATTGGCTTGGATAACCTCAAAACCGTCAACGACGAGTTTGGTTATGTCGCAGGAGATCAACGCCTATTCTATAGCGGTCAATGTGATCCAAAACGTCATTCGTGACATCGCCATGGTCGTTCGGTTGCCGGAGACGAATTTGGTGTTATCCTATAGGATCTACATTCAATCTAAGAAATCCTACCCGCCCTCAATCGTAGCGTTGGCGTTATCGCTGATTAGGCCATAGATAATGCTGCGCTTCGTCCCCGGCCGATGGATTAGGCAGGGCTTCGGGCAAAGACGCAATCTTATACCTATAGACATTGCCAAGTTCGCAGGCAGCGCTGGCTCGGTTGGCCAGCGGGCCTCCAGTTCATCTTCCTGGACCCTGGAACGATCATCTCATCTTTGACCATGTGGGCGGAAACCCGTCGGCGACAGCCAGAACCTGTGGCTTCTGCCTAGGGTTGAGGCTGGCTAGTTCCGCATTCGCGGAGTGATAGCGGGCGTTGCGCTGAGTCAGGGTGGTGTTACGCGCAGCGATCTTGCCTTCCGAAACACCCCAAAGTCTCATGCCTACTAAATTGAGTTGCTTGCAGATTCGCACCGTACCCTCCTCGTCACCCGCGAGACTGGCCAAACCTCTGGCTGAATGATCTTTAAACACTCGCCCGCGCCCAAAGGGGAACGGCTTCCCGGGCGTCAGCAAAGCCAGATACGTAAGGAGGTATGCAAGACATTACATAAAAAGCAAAACCGAAAAAGACAAGGAAATGTAAAATAAAATATAATTAAAACAACAAGCTAAATAAGACACCAACTATGAATGAAGCTAAAGGCAGAAAGCGTCGTTTATTGTCGGTCTAAGAAGCAGTTGCTATTTCGAAAGACGCCGTCCAACCCAATTGAGTCTGGCGTGCGACGTCGAGCAGCAAATATACAAACTGAGACGGAAAGGAAAATGCCAATGACCTATCATTTTACGGCCATCATACAGATGCCCTTCGATGAGGCTGTGGAAAAAACAAAAGCTGCTTTGAAACAGCATGGCTTTGGTGTGCTCACGACCATCGACGTGCAGACCACGTTGAAAGAAAAGCTTGGCGTGGAATTCAGGCCCTATCTCATTCTCGGCGCTTGCAATCCGCAAATGGCATACAAGGCGCTGCAGGCTGAAGATAAGATCGGCACAATGTTGCCCTGCAATGTCATCCTACAGGACCGAGGCAGTGGCATGGTCGAGATATCGGCCGTTGACCCGGTGGCCTCCATGAAGTCCATTGAAAATCCAGCTCTTGGCGAGGTTGCACAAAAAGTGCGAGACCAGTTGAAGGCCGTGATTACCGACATTGCCGCCACCACAACGGCCTGATCTTTATACGCGCGCGGGCCCCGCGAGATGATTTTGACATTTGTCAATGTCAAAACAGTTGGGGTGTGTATTGTTGCACGCATGTTCAAGCATCTGCCTCTTGCCTCTCGGCTGTCGGTTGTTGCGGTTGCCCTGCTTTCTGCGGGGGTTGCCTTTGCCCAGCCTGGCCCCGGCTGGGGACCTGGATATGGTATGGGCCCTGGTATGATGGGTGGCGGCATGATGGGGTGGGCAATGGGTAATTACCCCGTTACACCTAACTGGGGCGGCAAGGTTCTCAACTATGCTGACGCTCAAAGCTACATCCAGTACGGCCAGACACATGGCACGGTGGACGCCAAGGCCAACAGCGTCACCTTCACCGGCAATAACGTGGTGATCAACCTCGTCGCCGTGCAGCCGGGATTTGAAGATCAGACATTCGAGTTGCATGGCCTCACCAATCCCACGATCATCGTGCCGCATGGCGCCAGCGTGCAATTCAATCTACTCAATATGGATCACGGCAATAACATGGAGCATACGGCGGTGATCACCAGAACGCCGCCGCCTTACCCCTACATGGCCATGATGTATCTCGGCCCGCCCCAGGTGCAGCCCATGCCGGAACTCCCCTGGCGGAGCGATGGTGATGTGAAAGCCGCGCGGTATGCCGCGCTGGGCGAAACCTTCGTTGCAACCGAATCAGGTGAATACTGGTATGTTTGTCCTGCCCCGCAACATGCCCAGGAAGGTATGTATGGCAAGTTCATTGTACGTTGACCAGGCTCAAGCAAGGAGCGCGTTTATGTATCATGGGCGCTGGTTGTTTCATAAGCTCTACCGCATGTGGGCCTGTGCGAGTGTAGGGAGGCTGAAAGAACATAGAGAAGGCCATTAACAAAGATGAGGAGCAACATTGTGAAAGCGATTTTTCATAAGGCTGCAGCAGCTGGCTTGGCGCTGGCAGCGACCGTACCGGCAGCTTTGGCTGATTCGCCTGCGGCTGGCACGGTTGTTAATGGTATGGGTAATTTTCAGGGGCCGGGTTGGAGTGGTTATGGTCCGGGGCCATGGATGATGGGTGGTTGGGGCGGTGGCCCCATGATGGGATATGGCGGTTGGGGCGGTTATGGCGGGGGAGGTTGGATCATGATGATTTTTGGTGCGATGATCATCGCCGCGCTTTTGGTATTCATCTTTCGCTTATCTGCCTGGACGGCCCGCCCACCGCATCAGCCGATGCACCATAACCGCGCAAACTCGGCAGGGCTGCATGCGCTTGATGAACGCTATGCCCGTGGCGAGATCAACCGCGAAGAATATCTGCAAAAAAAGCGTGATATTCTTGAAGGATAATATTTTGGGAACAGATAGTCGCTCTAAGAAACGGCAATCTTATTAAATATTGTATATCTGGCGGAGTAAGATCGACGGCCATTGCGGACTGCTCCCGTGAAATCAGTAGTCGCCGAATTTCCGCATGCAGGATAGGCTTGTCGGCAATATCAGAGCTACCATAATTAAGCCGGGATTTGCGAAGGTTAGTTCCTGCCTGCAAGGAGAACGATATGACTGTGTCAGGATGCAGCGTGAATGGTCACTTAGCCGGCGGGCGGCTAACAAACGTTGGCGGTATCGCCGTTAGCGAGTTTGGGATCGAGGCGCCGATGGGTACGGCATTGTCATACAAATTCTCCGCGACGCCGTAGTGGACGGTAAATTCGGACCGCCAGAACATCGCGTTTAGAATATCGACATCGTTGGCGATCAATGCCTCAATTTAGGCATGGACGTACGGAATATTAATTTCCGTCGAATGCAAAATTTTATTCCCTGTAGCGATGACATCTCGGACAGGCCGTTGATCGGACAATCTACCCAGCCGTTGACGATGACATGCAATGCTCCAGGCTTTTCTCGACCGCGGACAAACTCGCTGTCCAACCTACAATGGCCCCTTGGGCGCGGATCATGGCGAGGGTGGCCTGCTTGAATTCGGGGAAGTAACTCTCGGTTGCCTCCTCGACGAGCAAACATTCATAACCACGGTCGTTTGCTTCTCGCATCGTCGTCTGCACGCAAACTTCCGTGGTTACGCCACCAAAAACCAAAGTCGTGATTTGATGCGCCGCGAGATAGGTCGCCAGGTCCGTATTGTAGAACGCGCCTTTGCCTGGCTTGTCGATCACGCGTTCTCCGTAGGCCGGCGCACAGTCCGCGACGATCGCGGCGCCAGGCTCGCCGGCAATCAGCACGCGGCCCATGGGCCCGTCATCACCGATGCGGAGCGCGGGGTTTCCGCGCGTCCGTTTTGAGACCGGGCAGTCGCTCAAATCCGGGCGATGCACTTCCCGCGTATGCAGAACCGGCATCTTGCAGGCACGGAAAATCGCAAGCAGGCGCGCGCAGGCGGCGACGGCCGGTTGCAGCCGGCTCACGTCGTTCCCGAGTGCCGCGCCGAACCCTCCAGGGTCCAGAAAATCCTTCTGCATGTCGATCAAGATCAACGCCGTGCTGCCAAGCGGCAGGCGAAAGACGAATGGCTCGGCATCGATACGTACGATCATGCCGCGGACCTGGCGGTTCCGCGCCTGAGCGCCTCGCACAGAACCGACGAAGTGCAGGTCGCACCGAAAACCCCGCCCTGCATGTGGATCATCTCGATCGCCGCAAGTTTGTTGCTTTCCTTGGTCGCCGCCGTGCAATCGGTCAGCAACAGACATTCGATGCCACGGTCGTTTGCTTCCCGCATCGTCGTATGCACGCAAACATCCGTGGTGATGCCGGTCAGGATCAGATGGGTGATACCGCGCGTGTGCAGAATCAGTTCAAGATCGGTCGCATAGAAACTGCCTTTACCAGGCTTGTCGATGATGATCTCGCCGGCAATCGGGGCCAGTTCCGGTATGATCTCCCACCCCGGTTCGCCGCGCACAAGCACCTGTCCGCAGGGGCCGCGGTCACCAATCCCGGCGCCGATCAGCCGGCTGCGCCAACGTTTGTTTGCCGGAAGATCGGCCAGTTCTGGTCTGTGGCCCTCGCGGGTGTGAATCACCGTCATTCCTGGAACGGCCCGCACGGCGGCCAATGTCCTTGCGATGGGGTCGATCGCTGCCCGCGTCAGCGCGATGTCATATCCCATCGCATCTACATAGCCGCCGATTCCGCAAAAATCATGCTGCATGTCGATCACGATCAGCGCGGTATGCTGCGGATACGCTTCGCCATCATACGGCCAGCGATAGGGCGTGGCTTCCACGCTGAAACCCTGCGTCACGCGCGTGTTGTCCTCTCCATCGTACATCATTCTTTCTCGGTGATCAGGCCATTGCTCGCGATCGCCGGCACCGGGCTCTTAAGAGAGGTCAGAGCGGCCATCATGGCGGCAGCGGTGAGGAAGGACACCATCGGAACCGGCAAGTAATGGCTGGCCGCGCTGTAGTTTACAATCAGGCCGCAGGCCCATCCCACGGCCAGCGCCGTCCAGGGCGCGATAGCGGGGCCGGTCAGTTCGCCCTTATGCCTGCGGGACAGATAGCCGCTGAAATGAGAGACGATGACCACCGCGCCGATCGGCGGCACCAGAATGCCGATGATCTCCAGCCAATCGAGAAGAAAAGCCCAGACACCGGTGGCCGCGATTACGATGCCAATGGCCCCGGCGACGGCCGTGGTCATCAGATAGCGCTGCCGGAACAGCTTCGAAAACCCAAGCGTGCTGTTATAGAGGCAATGCGTGGCATTCGAGCCCTGATTGACGATGGCCACGAGCACCGCGACGAAAGTAAAGATCTTGCCCAGGCTGACCAGATAGCCGACCGGATTGGCCGACTGGAACGGGTCCGAGGTTTTGAGGCCATGCGTCGCGAGCATCCACGTGAAGGCCACACCCGCCAGCATGGCGATGCCGAAGCCGAGCGGGAAGGCCGCGAATACCGAAAGCCAGGACGAACGGCGGCTGCTGGCCCAGCGGTTGAAATCCGGCGCGAGCGTCCCGCTATCGGCGAAAGATGCCAATACGCCGGCTAGAATCTCCTGAAACGTGAGCGCGTGGCTGCCGACCCCGGCATGGTTGGCTTGCGTGGCGCTGGCCGGATGGCCAAGGAGCATGCCGAAGGCAAGAAAGATCAATACGCCGAACAGCGGTACCGAGACGTTGGAAATCATATTCATGCCGGCGATTCCCCGTGCGGTTATCGCGACGAAGGCGATCCCGAGGATCGTCGCGATCAGCCAATATGGAACGCCAAGCGAGGCGGCGAGGATCTCGGCCGGCATCGCCGTATTGATCGTGAACCAGCCAAGAACGAGTACGGAAAGCAGTCCGGCAACGAACAAGTATCCGAAATCGCCGAATACTGTCTGGGCAATCTGAGAGAACGAGCGGCGTTCCCGCCAGCCGATCTCCCCGAGCAGGCCGACATAGGCGAACATCAGAAGGCTGCCCAGCAATATGGCCGCCGTTGCGGTCGATACGCTTGATTTGATCGCGAAAACCGACCCGGTGATCGTTATCGCGAGAATGAACGGAAACCCCGCCCATACCATTGCCAATTTGAACGTACCGAGCCCCTCCAGGGCGGAAACCTGACCGGTGGTGTGTTCGTCATGCGTCATCGTGATGTCTCTCGCATTTAGCGGTTCGGCCGCGGCCGGGGGCTTGGGAGCACGGCGAAACTCGCCAGCCCCCGACGGTCCTGTCACGATGGCGCTGGTCCACGCTGCCGCATACTGTTAAATTGCCATCAAACCGCTGCAAAAATTGCATCACACTAAGGAGCCGCCCGATGCGCCATCTAACTTCACTGCGTTACATCGAGGCGGTCGCGAAATCTGGCTCCATCCGCCGGGCCGCGGAGAGCCTCGCGATCAATTCCACAGCACTCAATCGCCGCATCCTCGCGGTGGAGGCCGATCTGGGCGTGCCGATCTTCGAGCGGTTGCCCCGTGGCGTCAGGCTGTCGGCGGCCGGGGAGATATTGTTGCAGCATATCCGCGATCAGTTGGGAGACATGGACCGCGTGAAAGGGCTGATCGCGGACCTTTCCGGCGAACGGCGCGGCCATGTTTCTATCGCCTGCAGCCAGGCGCTTCTGCCGTATTTTCTGCCGGAGCAGATATCGCTTTATCGGCGCGCTCATCCTGGCGTGACTTTTGGCGTGCATGTCCGGGACCGTGACGAGGCCGAGCAGTCCCTCATCTCGCGGGAGGCGGATATCGCGCTGGTGTTCGAACCGGTCCGCATGTCGGACCTCGAACTCCTGCTGGCGGTGCGTCAGCGGATCGAGGCGGTGCTGCACCCCGACCATCCCCTTGCGGCGAAAAAGACGTTACGCCTGCGCGAATGTCTGAGCTTTCCTATCGCCCTGCCGACCGCGCCTTACGGGGTCAGGCATCTGCTGGAGAACGCGACCCGGAGAAGCTCACTCAAACTGACACCGGTCGTCGAATCCGACAGTTTCGAATTCCTGTACCGCCATGCACTGGAGGAGAAGATCGTCACCTTGCAGATTCCGCTTGGTTTGCCGCCGGGTGACACGCCGGCCCTGGTGCGCCGCTCGATCGACACGCGCGACGTCCCGGACGGTATGGTCTATGTCGGGCAGTTGAAAGGCCGTATTCTGCCTGTCGCCGCGTCTCGTTTCTGCGCGCAGATCATGTCGGCCTTCGCAGAGCGCTATGAGTGTATATAAAGTGCCGTTGAATTTCATTGAGGAGGTCAGAAACCGAAGCATTTTTTCTTTCGCACGCTACAGAGTACCT
>JAGWOU010000499.1 GCA_028870815.1 Rhodospirillales bacterium
ACTCCAGCTTCCAGTTGGCCAGCAGCGCGAACAGCCCCACTGCCAGCAGGGCGCCCAGCGTGTAGAGCAGAGCCAGACGCCCGCTGATGGAGGCCGGGCGGAGGGCGGTGAGCCTCATATATCCAGCACGTAGCCGGTGCCGCGGATGGTGTGCAGCAAGGCCGATTCAAAAGGTGTGTCCAGCTTGGCGCGCAGGCGGCGGACCAGCGCGTCCACCGCATTGGATTGCTGGTCGTGAAGCACACCCCAAAGTGCCTCGGCGATGAGGGTGCGGGAGAGCACCCGCCCCTGGTTACGCGCCAGCAACAGCAATAGTGCGTATTCCTTGGAGGTGAGCCGTAAATCCTGCCCGGCGCGGGTGACGCGGTGGCGCAGCGTGTCGATCTCTAAATCCGCCACGACCAGCAGGCTGGAGCCCGGTGCAGCCTTGAGCAGCCGCGCCAGATTGCGCAGTCTGGCCAGAAGCTCCGCAAAGGCGAAGGGTTTGATGAGATAGTCATTGGCGCCGAGATCGAGGCCGCGGACGCGGTCCTCCACATGGTCCCGCGCGGTAAGGAACAACACCGGCGTGCCTCGCCCAGCCGCGCGCAGGCGTTTGAGCACCTCCCAGCCGTCCAGGCCGGGCAACATTACGTCCAGGATGATTGCATCAAATTCGTTGGCCAGCGCCAGGGCCAGCGCGTCGGCACCATTGCCCACCGCGTCCACGGCATGGCCATCCTCACGCAACCCTTTGGTGAGGTATTCAATCGTCTTCTGTTCGTCCTCGGCCAGTAAAAGCTGCATGATTTTGTCTTCGTGAGTATTCCGTTAGACTGTACCTTCAGGCGGTGGGGAGGCAAATGCCGTAGTAGCATCGATGCTTTGGGGCTGCCCAATGGTGCCTCCCGGCTGGATCGCACCCGGAAACATTCCTTAGAACAAGGCGAGCAGCACGCCTCCCGCGGCGCTGACGGCAACGACCAATAAGGGTGGCGCCTTCCACGCCATCAGCAACACAAAGCCGAGCACAGCGATCCCGAAATCGCCCGGCGTCTTCACCGAAGTCGTCCATACCGGATCGTAGAGCGCAGCGCCCAAGAGCCCGACGACCGCGGCGTTGACGCCGCGCATCACGGCCTGGGCACTGGTGCGTTTGCGGAATCCGTCCCAGAAGGGCAAGGCGCCGAGCAGGATCAATATACCCGGCAGGAAGATGCCGATCAGCCCGAGCGCGGCCCCGGCCACGCCATGCGGTGATGGACTGGCCACGGTCCCGAGATGGGCTGCAAAGGTGAAGAGTGGTCCTGGCACGGCCTGCGCGGCGCCGTAACCGGCGAGGAAGGTGCTGTCATGGACCCAACCCGGCGTGACAAAGCCATTGCGAAGCAGGGGCAGAACCACATGGCCGCCGCCAAACACGAGAGCGCCTGAGCGGTAGAAGGCATCGAACAGCGCCACGGCCGATGAACCGGTGACATCACGCAGCACCGGCAGGCCGAAGAGCAGGAGAAAAAACCCGACGATCGCCGCAATGCCAACACCGCGGGCGACAGGGATGGAGATATGGCC
>JAGWOU010000500.1 GCA_028870815.1 Rhodospirillales bacterium
CTTAACAAAAACCGCATTAAGCTGCCGCACCACCTCCTCGTCCTGGCTCCCCAAAAGCTCATGCAGCAGCCGGTTGAGATAAGGATACCGCGCATAGGTGTTGATGATGCCCAAAACATGGATGCGAAGTTTCTGCTCCGGCGGAAGCTGCATCGCGACCAGACTTTGTAGCTGCGCCAGCGCCTGCCCGGCATCGCGCCGCGCCAATGCCAGCAGCAGCCCCTCCTTGTTGCGGAAATGGTATTTGACCAGCGCGGAATTGAGCTTCGCGGCGGCGGCCACCTCGCTCAACGTGATCTCCACAACACTGCGCTCCGCCAGAATGCGGCTCGCCGCGTCCAGCAATTGCGCCGCGGAATCGCGACGGCGGGGGGATGAGGCGGGCTTCATGGCGGGGATATTTCCAACGGCCTTCAAACTTGTTCACCGCCCAGCTTATGGCAGCGCGAGCCAAGTGGCAATAGATTTATTTAATCAACTAATTAACACGCTATTGCCATCCCGCCCCTCCCCGCCATAAGCTGAACCATATCTGGCGCCGGGAGGATAAACTGATGTTGCGCACCCGCTTCACCGAAACTTTCGGGGTCGAGCACCCCATTGTGCAAGGCGGCATGCAATGGGTTGGCACGGCGGAGCTTGCCTCGGCCGTTTCCAATGCCGGCGCGCTGGGCATTCTCACAGCACTCACCCAACCCTCGCCCGAGGCGCTGGCCAAGGAGATCAGCCGCTGCCGCGGCATGACTGGCAAGCCCTTCGGCGTGAACCTGACCATCCTGCCCTCGATCAACCCGCCGCCTTACGCGGAATACCGCCGCGCCATCATCGAAAGTGGGATAAAAATCGTCGAGACGGCGGGCCACAGGCCGCAGGAGCATGTGGACGAATTCAAGATGCACAGGATCAAGGTGATCCATAAATGCACCGCCGTGCGCCACGCGCTAAGCGCTGAGCGCATGGGCGTGGATGCGGTGTCCATTGATGGGTTTGAATGCGCGGGCCATACCGGCGAGGACGATATTCCCGGGCTGATCCTGATTCCCGCCGCAGCGCAGGTGCTGAAGATTCCGATTCTGGCTTCCGGCGGCATCGGTGATGCGCGCGGATTGGTGGCGGCCCTGGCGCTGGGCGCCGAGGGCGTGAACATGGGCACAAGATTCTGCGCCACGCAGGAAGCCCCGATTCACGACGCCTTCAAGCAGGCACTGGTGAAAAACGACGAACGCGCAACTGACCTGATCTTCCGCGCCTACCGCAACACCGCCCGCGTGGCGCGCAACAGCATCAGCCAGCAGGTACGCGAGATCGAGGCCAGCGGCGCGCCGTTTGAAGCGCTGGCGCATCTGGTGAAAGGCGCGCGCGGCCGCGAGGGGCTGCTTGCGGGGGATACCGAACACGGCATCTGGAGCGCCAGCATGGTGCAGGGGCTGATCCACGACATCCCAAGCTGCGCGCAACTGGTGTCACGCATGGTCGCGGAGGCCGTCGAAATCATCACCGGCCGCTTGGCGAATCTCCTGGCCTGAGCAGCTATAAACGCACCGGCGCTTG
>JAGWOU010000501.1 GCA_028870815.1 Rhodospirillales bacterium
GTGCTGTTGCTGGCTGGCGGGCTCAATGCCAGCGTCGCCGCGCTGCTGCTCAATCTGCTGGGCAACACGCCCTTGGCGGTGGCGGCAGGCGTTGCCGCCGGCATTTTGCTCCTGCGCCTGCTGCGCTCCCATGCGGCGCCAGTTCTGGCGATCGGATTGCTCCCCTTCGTCACGGGGCAAGGCGATGGCCGGGCGGTTGGGGCAATTATGCTGGGCTTACTCGCGCTGTACGGCGCGGCGGCGTTGCAAACGCTGACACGCCCCATCTTATCGGAAGCTGAGCCATGAACGGTGGCTCTGTTGCGATCGTCATTCCCACGCTTAACGCGGCGCCGCATCTGCCCGCTTTGCTGCATGACCTGGAACTGGGCCAACCCCTTATTGCGGCGCTCATTATCTCCGATGGCGGCAGCACCGACGGCACCGTTGAAATTGCGGCCAAGGCGGGCGCAACAATTATCACGGGTCCACCAGGGCGCGGCGGGCAGTTGCGGCGGGGCGCCTTGGCCGCGCCGGCGGGCTGGTTGTGGCTGCTGCACGCGGATTCGCGCTTGCCGACGGACTGGCCCAATGCGGTTGAGGCTTGTTGCTCAAGCGCGCTTTTAACAACGGCCTGGTACGGCAAGCTTCGTTTCAATAGCCGCGATCCGCGCGCCAGATTGCTGGAAGCCGGCGTGGCGCTGCGCTGCGCGCTCGCGCGCTTGCCGTACGGAGACCAGGGATTGCTGATCCACCACACTCTGCTCGAAGAGATAGGCGGCATTCCCGACTTGCCGCTGATGGAGGATGTGGTGCTCGCCCGCCGCTTGCGCGGAAAGCTGCGGCAGATGAGCATGACCGTAACAACCAGCGCCGCCGCCTATGATCGTGATGGCTGGTTGCGCCGCGCGGGTCTCAATCTATGGCGGCTGGGGCGATTCCAGTGCGGTGCCAACGCCGCGAAATTAGCAGAGGATTATCGCCGGTGAGCCGCCCGGTCATTATTGTGTTTGCGCGTATTCCGCGCTTGGGCGTGGGTAAGCGCCGCTTGGCGCAGACCGTTGGCGACCGCGCGGCCTTGAATTTTTCCCGCCTTACCTTGGCGCGGCTGCTGCGCCGTTTACGGCGGTTGCGCGGCGCCGAACTGATTCTCGCCGCCTCGCCCGATCATCACGCGCGCTTTTCAGCGCCAGGCTTTACGCGCATCGGCCAGGGGCAAGGCGATCTCGGCGCGCGGATGCAGCGTGCCTTCAAGCGCTTCCCTCGCCGGCGCGTGGTGCTGGTGGGTAGCGACATCCCGGCCATCAACGACAGTGATATTCGAACTGCCTTTCAACGTCTGCGTGGCGCCGATGCTGTATTTGGCCCCGCCACTGATGGCGGCTACTGGCTTATCGGCTTGGCGGGCCGCCGTCCAGCAACGCCGTTTGCGCATGTTCGCTGGTCCAGCCGCCATGCCTTGACCGACACGCTAAAGAATTTTACCGGCTACCGTGTAGCATGGCTGCGGATGCTGCAAGACGTCGATGACGCGCGACGCCTGGCCGCCACCCCCTCATTCTTTGCGTC
>JAGWOU010000054.1 GCA_028870815.1 Rhodospirillales bacterium
AAGTAATGCGCGTCAGCGTCTCCGAATCCAACACCGGCCAGTCCAGCACGGCGGGCTTGTAGGGGTTGTAGGTGGCGTCCAGCAGGGCGGTGAACATGCGATAATGCGCGTCCGAACCCGCTGTAATCGGGCCAGGTTCAAGAAACTCCCAATACCGGGCGCGACGATCGGCGGTGACAACATCCTCGTCATTTTCCGCGACCTCGGTTGGGGCAAGTGGAAGATCGTACATCTGCATCCTCAGAGTTGCGCCAAAAGCTGCAATGGGTTCTACAGCTTGTGCGCTGGCGGGTATATCGCCACGGCGGAATGGCAGCAAAGCACGGGGTATTGGAAGTGGCGCAGGGCGATCTGGTGCTGGTGACGGGGGCAACCGGCTTTGTGGGCGCGGCGGTGGCAAGGGCGGCGAAAGCGGCGGGGTATCAGGTCCGGGTCACGGCACGGCGCGGCTCCAGCAGGCAGAATATCGCCAGCCTGGGCGCGGAGGTGGTGTTTCTGGACCTCGCAGAGCCCGAGAGCTTTGCCTCAGCGCTTTCCGGCTGCCGTTATCTGCTGCATGTGGCCGCCGATTACCGGCTATGGGTGCCGGATGTGGCGGCCATGCGGAAGGTAAATATCGACGGCACGCTGGCCCTGCTGCGCGCGGCCAAGAAGGCCGGGGTGGAACGCTCGGTCTATACCAGTTCTGTTGCCGCCTTGGGGCTTAAGGCGGATGGCTCGCCCGCTGACGAGGCAACGCCGATCAAGCCCGAACACCATGTGGGCGCCTACAAGTTGAGCAAATACGATGCCGAGCAGGCGGTGCGCGCGCTTGCCGCCGAACAGGATATCGTCATCGCCAACCCCTCCGCGCCGGTGGGGCCGGGCGATGTGAAACCAACCCCCACCGGGCAGATGGTGCTGGACGCCGCGCGGGGCAAAATGCCCGCTTATGTGGATACCGGGCTGAATGTGGTGCATGTGGACGATGTGGCGGCCGGGCATCTTCTGGCGTTGGAGAAAGGCCGCCGGGGCGAGGTTTACATCCTCGGCGGCGAGGATTTGATGTTGCGCGACCTGCTGGCTCTGGTGGCGGCGCAAAGCGGGCGCAAGCCCCCTGGAATCCGCCTGCCTGTGGCGCCGCTGATGCCACTGGCCTGGGTTATGGAGCGCATCGCCGAGCGCACGGGCAAAACCCCGCTGATGACGCCGGATATTCTGCACATGGCGCGGAAAAAGATGTTTTTTTCATCGGAAAAGGCCAAAATAGAGCTAGGCTATGCGCCCCGCCCCGCCGCGCGGGCGGTGGAAGACGCGCTCATCTGGTTCCGCAAGGAAGGCATGCTCGCATGATCCTGCTGCTCGCTTTCGCCATCTGGCTGTATCTGGCCTTTTTCCATGGCCGGTTCTGGGATTCAGCGCCCGAACTCACCCCCGCCACGCCGCTGGAAGCAACGGACGTGGACATCATCATCCCCGCGCGGGACGAGGTGGAAACCATCGCCCCGGTCATCGCCTCGCTGGTGGCGCAGGATTATCCCGGAAACTTCCGCGTGATCCTGGTGGACGACAACTCAACGGACGGCACCGCCGAAGCCGCCGGCACGCATGAGCGCCTGACCATCCTCACCGGGCAGGACAAACCAGCCGGCTGGTCCGGCAAGCTATGGGCGCTGAGCCAAGGTGTGGCGGCCAGCACCGCGCCGGTGATCCTGTTCGCGGATGCGGACATCACCCACGACCCGCGCCATCTCGCCACACTGGTGGCGAAAATGACCACGGACAGGTTGGAAATGGTCTCCGAAATGGTGCGGCTGAACTGCGCCTCCGAGCCCGAAAAATTCCTCATCCCCGCCTTCATCTATTTCTTCCAGATGCTCTACCCCTTCGCGAAGGTGAACGATCCGCGCTCCCGCGTGGCGGCGGCGGCGGGCGGCACGGTGCTGATCAAACGCGCGGCGCTGGAGCGCATCGGCGGGCTGGAAGCGATGAAGGGCGCGTTGATCGACGACGTGACCCTGGCCACAAAGGTGAAGGCGACCGGCCCGGTCTATCTCGGCCATTCGGGGCTCGCCACCTCCATCCGCCCCTACCCGAAGGCAAAGGATATCTGGGACATGATCGCCCGCACCGCCTTCACCCAGTTGCGCTATTCGGCGGTCATGCTCATCGGCACCATCATTGGGCTGGCTCTGGTGTGGCTGGTTTTCCCCTTCGCCACGCTCTGTACCGGCTTTGACTGGCGCGCGGCCTTGGGGCTGGCCATCTGGGCCATCGCGGCGCTCACCTACTTCCCGACTCTGGACCGCTATAAGGTGAACCGCGCCTATGCCATCGCCCTGCCCGGCATTGCCTTGTTCTACATGGCCGCCACCATCGGCTCGGCAGTGAATCACTGGCGCGGCACCGGCGCCAAATGGAAAAACCGCGCCTATGCCGGGGACAAGCCATGATCGCCAACGACAACACCTCCCCCGCCCGCGCCAAGAGCAGCAAAAGCGTCGAGGCCTGGTCCGGCAAGGATAAGGGGGATGAGAATTTCCCCGTCGCCTCCCTGCTCATCGCCAAACCACTGCGCGCCCGCGTGCATGCCTATTACGATTTCGCCCGCAATGCGGATGACATCTCGGACAGCGCCACCCTTTCCCCCGAGGAAAAGCTGGAGCGGCTGAATGCGATGGAAGTCGTGCTGACCGGCGCGCTGGACACAGGCAGCCCCAGCGCCACCAGGCTGCGCCAATCCCTGGCGGAGTCCGGCGTATCCAACACCCATGCCCGCGAATTGCTGACCGCCTTCCGCCAGGATGTGGTGAAGCACCGCTATGAAAACTGGGCGGAGCTGATGCATTATTGCCGTTACTCCGCCGCCCCGGTGGGCCGCTATGTGCTGGATGTGCACGGCGAATCCCACAACACCTGGGCGCCGTCGGACGCGCTGTGCGCCTCCTTGCAGGTGCTTAACCATTTGCAGGATTGCGCCAAGGATTTACGCGACCTGGACCGCTGCTACGTGCCGCAGGACTGGCTGCGCGAAGCCGGCCTGACCACGGACGACATCGCCCGGCCCGAGACCGTTCCCGCCCTGCGCGCCGTGTTCGACAAAATGCTGGACGCCACGGAAGCCCTCAACCGCACCGCCGCCGACCTGCCCAAGCGCGTGAAATCCCGCCGGTTGCGGATTGAAACCGCCATCATCTGCGCGCTCGCCAACCGGCTCACCACCAAGCTGCGCCATGGCGACCCGCTGGCGACCCGCGTGAAGCTCTCCAAGCTGGATGTGCTGGCCGCCACGTTATTGGGCTTGAGATACGTTCCATGATCAACCCCGACGACACCGCCCATGTCACCGCCTTGGTGAAAGCCTCCGGCACTTCCTTCTATCACGGCATGAAGATCCTGCCGCCGGAGCGACGGGATGCGATGTATGCCATCTATGCCTTCTGCCGCGTGGTGGACGACATTGCCGATGAGGAAGGCCGCGACTTCACCGCCAAGCAGGTTGAGCTGGAAGCCTGGCGCCAGCACATCTCGGCACTTTATGACCGCGGCGCGGCCGAGGATGCGATAACGCGCGCCTTGCTGGTGGTGATCCAGGACTACCATGTGCGCCGGGACGATTTCATCGCCATCATCGACGGCATGGAGATGGATGCGGGCGAACCGATCATCGCCCCGAAGCTGGCGGAACTGGACCTGTATTGCGACCGCGTAGCCTCTGCCGTGGGCCGGCTTTCCGTGCGGGTGTTCGGGGATTCCTCCCCAGCGGCGGACGAGGTGGCGTACGCGCTGGGGCGTGGTCTGCAGCTCACCAACATATTGCGTGACGTGGCGGAGGATGCGGAGCGCGGACGCATCTATCTGCCCGCCGAATTTCTGACGGAAGCGGACGTGACAACGGACCCGGCACATATCCTCACCGCCCCCAATCTGCCGCAGGTCTGCGCCCGCGTGGCAGAGATGGCAGAGCAGAATTTTACCAGCGCCCACGAAGCCATGGCCCGTTGCAACGCAAAAGCCATGCGCCCGGCCCAGATGATGGAAGCCAGCTACCGCCCTCTGCTGGATATTTTGCGGCGGCGGAACTTCGATTACGCGCAGGGCCGCGTCTCGCTGCCGAAATGGAAGAAGCTGATGCTGGCGGCGCGGCTGCTGGCGGGATGAGGGAAAGGGCATGAGCGTCCATGTTATCGGCGCGGGACTCGCCGGGCTTTCCGCCGCCTGCCGCCTCGTGGAGCTGGGGCACGAGGTTGTGCTGTTTGAAGCCGCCCCCAATGCCGGTGGGCGCGCGCGCTCTTATTTCGACAAGCAACTGAACTGCCGGATTGATAACGGCAACCATCTGTTGCTCTCGGGCAATCTTTCCGCGCTGAATTATCTGGAGCGCATTGGCACACGGGAGACGCTGACTGGCCCGGCGGCGCCCATTTTTCCATTTCACGACGTGAGTACCGGAGAAGCCTGGACGCTGCGTCTCAACCAAGGGCATTTTCCCTGGTGGATTTTCAAATCCGGCCACCGTGTGCCGGGCACCCGCATATGGCATTATCTGGCGCTGAAAAAACTGATCAAGGCCAAGCCGAGGGATCTGGTGGAGCCTCTGGCGGGCGGCGGTGCGCTCTATACGAAGCTCCTGGAACCACTGGCCATCGCCGCGCTGAACACCATGCCGGACATCGCCGCCGCCCAGCCCCTGGGCGCGGTGCTGGCGGAAACGGTGGAACGCGGCGGCTTTGCCGCTTTGCCCCGCTGGGCGCGGGTGGGCCTGTCTGAGAGTTTCGTGGACCCGGCTTTGGACTGGCTGCGCCAGCGCGGCGTGGAGATTAGGTTTGGAACCCGCGTGACCGAGTTGCACCCCGGCCAGAAAACCGTGCTCGCCGTACCACCCTGGGCCGCGAAAGAACTGTTGCCGGAACTCACCGTGCCAGACGCGTTCGAATCCATCTGCAATCTGCACTTCAAGGCGCAAACGCCCCCTGGCGAGGCCGGATTTTACGGGCTGCTGGGCAGCATGGCGGAATGGGTGTTCGCGCGGGAAAATGTGGTCTCCGTCACCATTTCCGCAGCGAACCGCTATGCGAATCTGGGCCAGGAGGCGATAGCCGCACAGGTCTGGGCGGAACTCTCCCAAGCCTTTGGCCTGCCGCCCGCCCAACCCCTATGCCGGGTGCTGTGGGAAAAACGCGCCACCTTTGCCTGCACGCCTGAGCAACTTGCCAAACGCCCTGGCCCACAAAGCCCGCGCCCCGGCGTGGTTTTGGCGGGAGATTGGACGGATACCGGCCTGCCCGCGACCATCGAGGGCGCCATACGCTCCGGCGAGGCGGCGGTGGCGGCATTGCCACAGCCCGCCTGAACCTCAGCCATGCCTGCAAAGAGACTGGCGAAGCCTGAAAAAAACTGCCAAATCCCGAATGATGAACGCAGTACTGGATCATTCGATCGATCTGGCCCGTGCCTCGCTGACGGCTGAGCAACGGACGGACGGGCATTATTGCTACGAACTGGAGGCTGACGCCACCATTCCAGCCGAATATGTGCTGCTGGAGCATTATCTCGACCGTATCGACGATGCACTGCAGGCCAAGATCGGCGTGTATCTGCGCCGCATCCAGGGCGATTACGACACTTGCCTGGGCGGCTGGCCGCTGTTTCATGGCGGCAAGCTGGACCTTTCATGCTCGGTAAAGGCTTATTTCGCGCTGAAGGCGCTGGGCGATTCGCCAGATGCGCCGCATATGGTGCGGGCCCGCGAGGCGATTCTGGCCGCTGGCGGGGCGGAGCGCGCGAACGTGTTTACCCGCTTCCAGATGGCCTTGTTTGGCGCCGTGCCCTGGGAAGCCTGCCCGGTGATTCCCATCGAGGCCGTGCTGATGCCGGAGTGGTTTCCCTTCACCATGCGCAAGGTTTCCTATTGGTCGCGCACGGTGATGGTGCCGTTGATGTTTTTGGCCAGCCGCAAGCCGCTGGCCCGCAACCCGCGCAATATCCGCATCGACGAGCTGTTCCGCACCAAGCCTTCCGAGGTGAAGGACTGGATTCGCGGACCTTATAAATCGGCCTGGGGCCCGGTGTTCAAGGTGCTGGACGATGTGCTGCGCGTGGCCGAGCCCTTCTTCCCCAAGGGTTCTCGCGCCAAGGCCGAGCAAAAAGCGCGGGACTGGATTATCGAGCGGCTGAACGGCGAGGACGGGCTGGGCGCCATCTACCCCGCCATGGCCAACGCCACGATGATGTTCGATTACCTGGGCGATAAGGAAAATTTCGACATCGCCTGGAATTCCGTGCGCAAGCTGCTGGTGGTGAAGGAGGACGAGGCTTACTGCCAGCCCTGCCTCTCCCCGGTATGGGACACGGCCTTGGCCGGGCACGCTTTGGCGGAAGCCGGTGAAGCCCAGGCAGTGGCCGAGGCGTGTGACTGGCTGATCCCGCGCCAGGAGCTGGATGTGGTGGGCGACTGGGCTGACAACACCCCCGGCACTCGCCCCGGCGGCTGGGCCTTCCAGTACAATAACCCGCATTACCCGGATGTGGACGATACCGCCGTGGCCGCCATGCTGCTGCACCGCGCGGGCGATCCCAAATATGCCGAAGCCATCTCCCGCGCGCGGGAATGGGTGATCGGCATGCAGTCCACCAACGGCGCCTGGGGCGCGTTCGATATCAATAACGACCGGCAGTACCTCAACCACATTCCCTTCGCGGACCATGGCGCGCTGCTAGACCCGCCGACGGAAGATGTTTCCGCCCGTTGCGTCTCCTTCCTCGCCCAATTGGGGCATGAGGAAGACCGGCCCGCGATCGAGCGCGGCATCCAGTATCTACGCGAGACGCAGAAGCCGGATGGCTCCTGGTTTGGCCGCTGGGGCACGAATTACATCTACGGCACCTGGTCTGTGCTTTGCGCGCTGAACGCGGCGGGGGTTGCGCATGACGACCCGATGGTGATGAAGGCGACATCCTGGCTGCTGGCCAAGCAACGCGAAGATGGCGGCTGGGGCGAGGATAACGAAAGCTATGGCGACACGCCCGCTGGCGAATTCCACGGCCATGCCGCGCAAAGCCTGCCGAGCCAGACCGCCTGGGCGGTGCTGGGGCTAATGGCGGCAGGGCTGGCGGACCATGATTCCGTACGGCGCGGGATTGCATATTTGCAGGCCGCGCAAGGCGAAGATGGAAGCTGGAAGGAAGCGCCCTATAACGCGGTGGGCTTCCCGCGCGTGTTCTATTTGAAATATCACGGCTATCCGCGCTTTTTCCCACTGCTGGCTCTGAGCCGCTATAAGCAACTTCTGGCCAGCAATGACCGCGTGGTGAAATACGGGTTTTAAAAAACTGGCTGGAGGATTTTTAAAACCCTCCAGCCATAAAAATTTCCAAAATTTCAGGCCGGGACCTTGGCCAGAGCTTCGAGAACCTTCGGCGCCAGTTCCTTTTGGCAGATCAGCAGATCCGGCAAATACGGGTCGGCATTGTTGTAGGCCAGAGGCGAACCGTTGGCGCGGGTGGCGTGCAGCCCGGCGGCCAGAGCCACGGCGGCGGGGGCACAATTATCCCACTCATATTGCCCGCCAGTATGCAGATAAATATCCGCTTCGCCACGCAGCACCGCCATCGCCTTCGCACCAGCCGAGCCCATCGGCACCAGCTCGGCATTCAGCGCCTCGGCCACGGCCAGGGCTTCCTTCGCGGGGCGGGTACGGCTGACCAGCACGCGCAGTTTTTGCGGCAAGGCCGGCAAATCCTGAGGCTCCGACAGAAACACCTGCCCCACACCCGGCAACGCCACCGCGCCGATGGCAGGCTTACCGCCGATGGAAAGGGCGATATGCACCGCCCAATCCGCGCGGCCCTCGCCATATTCACGGGTGCCGTCGAGCGGGTCGACGATCCAGACGCGCTCAGCGGAAAGACGCGCCGCGCTGTCTTTCTCTTCCTCGGAAAGAATAGCGTCATCCGGCCGGTTTTCCCGCAGCGCGGTCATGATGAACTCATTGGCCACGCGGTCCCCCGCCTTGCCGAGCGCCTTGCCCTCGAACAAACCGGTGGCACGCAGGTCCAGAAGGATCTTGCCAGCACCTTCGGCAATGATCTTCGCCAGTTCCAGATCGGTCACGGAATCAACCTTTCAATGATGAGGTCAGCCGCCTGCTCAGGCGTCATCTTCGCGGTGTTGATGTGAATTTCCGGGTCATATGGCGGCTCGTAAGGACTGTCGATGCCGGTGAAATTCTTCAGCTCGCCGGAACGGGCTTTTTTATAAAGCCCCTTCACGTCGCGGCGTTCGGCTTCTTCCAAAGCTGTGTCTATGAAGATTTCCACGAACTCGCCGGGCGCCATCATCTTGCGCACCATCTCGCGCTCCGACCGGAAGGGCGAGATGAAGGCGGTGATGACGATGAGGCCGGCATCGCTCATCAGCTTCGCCACCTCGCCCACGCGGCGGATGTTCTCGATCCGGTCCGCCTCGGTAAAGCCCAGATCCTTGTTCAGCCCGTGGCGGACATTATCGCCATCCAGCAAGAAGGTGTGGCGGTTCATCCGCACCAACTTCTTCTCCACCAGATTGGCGATGGTGGATTTTCCGGCGCCGGACAAGCCCGTGAACCAAAGCACGGCGGGCTTCTGGTTCTTCAAACCCGCATGAACCTCACGCGAAACATCCAGCG
>JAGWOU010000502.1 GCA_028870815.1 Rhodospirillales bacterium
AACCGCGGAGGAAACGGCGCGGCGCGAATTATTTGAGGAAACCGGGCTGCACTGCGGCAAGCTGGTTCTGGCCGGGCATGCGGATTCCATCCATCACGACGCCGAGGGTAAGATCGAGTTTCACTACACCATCCTGGATTTTGCGGCGCGCTATATTGGCGGCGAGGCTGTGGCTGGGGACGATGTGCGGGAAGTGGCCTGGGCGCGGGCGGATGAATTCGACGAATACGCCCTTTGGGAGGAAGCGAAGCGGATGATCGAGACCGCGTTCCGGCTCGTTTAGAGCGCTTTTTCGATGGCGCGCCGCACCCGCCCGGCTTCGGGTTTGGTGGCGGAAATAAAGAAATCCCGCAGCGTACCGTCTTTACCGATAAGGTATTTGTAAAAATTCCAGCGCGGCCGGGCGAGAAACCCCTTCTGCGCCACCGCCCAGCGGAAAAACGGATGCGCCGCCTCCCCTATGGCATGCTCCTTGGCCATCATCGGAAAGCCGACGCCGTAATTCACCTCGCAGAACTGGCCGATCTCCTCGGCGGTGCCGGGCTCCTGGCCGCCGAAATCGTTGCAGGGCACGCCGATGACGACCAAGCCGCGGGGGCTATATGTCTCCCAAAGCTTTTGCAGGCCCGCATATTGCGGGGTGAAGCCACATTTGCTGGCCGTGTTCACCACCAAAGCGGGCCGCCCCGTCAGGGCGCTGAGCGGATACGCCTCGCCGAACAACGTCTTGAACGAAAATTCATGCGCGCTGGCCATTTTCACTCCCGGTTACTAAAAACCTCATCATGTCGAATGAACCACCGATTCAGGGCCTCATCAATGTCATGGCGGCGCTGCGCGACCCGGAGGCCGGTTGCCCGTGGGACAAGGAGCAGGATTTCGCAAGCATCGCGCCCTATACCATTGAGGAAGCCTATGAGGTGCGCGCCGCCATCGCGGCGGGCGACCCGGCGGTGTTGAAGGATGAGCTGGGCGATTTGCTGTTCCAGGTGGTTTATCACGCCCGCATGGCCGAGGAGCGCGGCTGGTTCACATTCAACGATGTGGCCGAGGCCATCCGGGACAAGATGATCCGCCGCCACCCGCATGTGTTTGGGGATGAGGCCGCACGCAGCGCCGCCGCCCAAACCGCCGCCTGGGAGGCGCAAAAAGCCGCCGAACGGGCCGCGCAAGCCCAGCACGGCGCGCTGGATGGCGTGGCCGAGGCACTGCCGGCGCTCAAACGCGCACAGAAACTCACCAGCCGCGCCGCGCGGGTGAAATTTGACTGGCCGGATGCCAATGCGGTGCTGGAAAAGTTGGATGAAGAGATCGCGGAATTGAAAGCGGAGCTTGCCGGGGCGAAGCCGGAACGCCTGGCCGATGAGCTGGGCGATTTGCTGTTTGTACTGGTGAACCTCGCCCGCAAATTGGGGCAGGACGCGGAAACCTGCCTGGAGGGGGCGAACGAGAAATTCATCCGTCGTTTCGGGCGGGTGGAGGCAAAACTCGCCGCGCGTGGCAAAACCCCGCGTGACTCGACGTTGGAAGACATGGAAGCATTATGG
>JAGWOU010000503.1 GCA_028870815.1 Rhodospirillales bacterium
GAACCGCTCGGCTATCCGCGGTTATGCCTGCAACGCCTTGCATCTCAGCCTTGCTCATCCCCGGAATCCCGCATTGTCATATGGCTGCCCATCATCGGAGAAACCGGCGCCATAACCCCGTTGTGAAAAGGCTTGCGCCCCTTCGAGGCGGCTGGCCGAATATTTGCGTCGCCAACCGTCCGTGGCTCTGCCGCTGCGACAGGCGGCTTCTTGCCCATCAGCTCATACGCAAAAGCGTTAGCGTCAGGCGGCAGCGGATCACCCGGTCCCAGTGCGCGTTGCCCTAATGGCGCAGCAGGCGAAAGAGGTACCGTAAGTTGCGCATCCAACTTCGCTAACTCATCACCAGAAGATGGCATGATGCCTAGCATCGGCCCCATTCGCGCAATGATCTTGGAAACGGTTGGCGCAGCGATATAACCACCAGTGGTAAACCCATGCGTCGTTGCATCTGGCTTTGGCTGCATTACCAGTACATAAATCAAATATTGCGGATCCTGCATGGGAAAGGCCGCCATGAACGAAGCATTGTTTGTATGGAGCAGATAACGGCCATTAGGGCCTACCACCTGCGCAGTTCCGGTTTTGCCGCCCACCACATAACCAGGAACCGCCGCGTATTGTCCCGTGCCGAAAAGTACCACATTTGTCATCAACTTGCGCATGGTGTCAGATGTAGATTCTTGCATAATCCTGACGCCTTGCGGCTGCGGCCCGTTGGGATCAACCTTCAGTAATGTTGCGGAATAGCGCACGCCGCCGTTCAAAATCGGCGCGGTAGCGGTCACTAATTGCAAAGGGGAAATCGCGATCCCGGCACCGAAGGAAACCGTCATTGTCGCCGCTAACCCCCAATCGGCTTTTGACGGAAAAAGCGGCAACGGCGGCCCGGGAAGTTGAATGTTCAAGGGTTTAAAAAAACCCTGCTTCTCGTACCACGCCTGTTCGATCTTTGGTCCCAGAATGGTGGCGATACGTGATGCACCGATATTAGATGAAACATTCAATATTTGTGGTACGGCCATCCATGTATGTGCCGGTTCAAAATCGGTTATCTCGAAGCGGCCAACACGCAGCGGATGTGTCGTATCAAAATAGTCCCACCAATGAATAATCCCGCTATCCAACGCCATCGAAATGGTTTGCAGCTTGAACACCGAGCCTGGTTCATAAAGTCCACTCACACAGCGGTCGAATTGTTGGTTCGGAGTAGCCTCTCGGTAATCGTTCACATCGTAATCTGGCAGGCTGACCATTGCCAGCACTTCACCGGTGTGCACGTTCATCACGATCGCGCACGCGCCAGGTGCCTTGAACTCCTTCACTGCCGCAGCCAATTCGTCGTGCACAATGCTTTGAATGCCGGCATCAATTGAAAGCTGCAAAGGCTGCGGATCGGTCGTAAGGCGTTTGTTGAAGTACTTTTCGACCCCCGCCAACCCGGTGGAATCGATATTCACGCCACCTAGAATATGAGCCGCTAAATTCCCGTCAGGGTAATGGCGCTCTTCACGATTTTCAAAATATACTCCTGGAATACCC
>JAGWOU010000055.1 GCA_028870815.1 Rhodospirillales bacterium
CACTGGCTGCGGCCTCGGAAATTTCGTTCGGCTTGCCGGCGAGCATCAGGCTGTCGAGCTTTTGTAGTTTGTGCGTGAGGTCCTCGACCAGTTCCAACCCTTGGGCCAGCAAATCGCCAACTGGCTGAGCATCTGTGAATGGTGGCGGCGCCACTGGCCGGAATTGCCCCGAAATACTCATCGCGGCGTCTCGCTCAGCACCGTGGAAATGGCCCGCGCCAGGGCTTCCGGGGTGACATTGTAGCTGCCATTTGCCAATGCCGCCTTGATGGCGTTGACATTGGGCTGGTTGACCCCGGCGGAGCCGCGCGCGGCCGTAACAAGGGCGGCGCTGGTTTGTGCGGCGGCGCTCAGCGTGACGGAATCGGCCTGGGCTGCCTGCCCGGCCAGGCCGCTTTGCGGCTTTGCGGCGGGTTGCGGAGGCGTGGCGGCATCCATAGCCGGCAAGGGCGTGTAGGGCTGAATCGTATTGGTCATGCGGGCTCCACGCTTTCAGATGTTTTTATCATGTCACGGTCCAGGAATGATAAGGCAGCGTCAAAATCCTGCAACGCGTCCAGGCTGTTTTCCGTATTCGCGCGCAGCAGGGTGAAGCGCAGCGCGGTATAAACAGTCATCAGGGCGGGGCCGAGCGTGGTACCGTCTTCGGTGTCCAGCACGCCGGACATGACGTTGAGCAGCGCATCCGCGCGGGCGATCATCGACGCCTTGGCGCTCTGGTCGCCATGTTCGATGGCCACGCGCGCGCGGCGGCCGTAATGGCGCAGGCCCCGCCAGCCCTGGCGCAGCCAGTGCAGCCCGGGCTCGCCATCGAACATGGTGGCGCGGTAAGTGGTGTTGATGGCGTCCAAGCTGATTTCGTTCATTGCTTAGCCTGAGCTGGAAGATGAATTGCCAAGGAAGATGCTGAGATAAGCCTGAGTGATGCTCGCGGAACTCGATTTGTTCTCAGCCGTCGTGTACTCGTTTGCCAAATTCTTCAGCGTGGCCGAGCTTTGCTGCGTGAGCAGGGTTATTTGTTGATCGATCGAATTGATCGAATCATTCAACGATGTTGTTTGCGCGCTGATGAAGCCGGTGATGCTGGTGCCGGTTGTGGAGCTTGAAGCGGATTTACCGATGGCGCTGGCGGAAATAGCGCTGAGGCTGGCATAAAGTTTGGAAACCAGGCTGCCGACGCTGGCGGGGCTTTTGGCATAGGCCGAGGAAAACGCAGTGCTGTTGAAGCTGACACCGCCAGTGCTGGTGATGGAAAGCCCAATGGCATTGGCGCTGAGGCCGCTGGATTCCAGCGCGCTCACCGCGCTCAGCAATTGGTTCTTGAGGTTGGTGGCTGAGAAATTGCCGAGCAGCGGGCCGGTTTTGGCCGAGGCGGACGATGCCGAGGCGCTGGAGGATTTGGCGCTGGCGAATTTGGTCTCGGTTGAAATCGCGGAAATGGCGGCGTTCAGGCTGGTGGCGACGCTGGAAAGATTGCTGGACAGCCCGGTAGGCGAAGAACTGACAGAGAGGACCGCATTGCCCGAACTGACCAGAGAGATGGTGGCGCCCGCCACCGCGCTGCCGAGCGCGTTGGTGGCGCTGGTGATGGGAATGCCGTTGAGCGTGAGCGAGGCATTGGCGGCGGTTTGCGCCAGAACCTCGCTGCCCGGTGCGGCGCTGCTATAGGCGAATTGCGCCAGGGCCCCGGTGCCGGAGACCGAGAATGCCGCGCTGGCGCCGGTGCCGCTGCTCTCCAGCACCAGCCGCGCGCCGGCGCTGGTGCCGATAATGGTCGCGTTCACCCCGCCCGCCTGTTTGTTGATGGCGGCGGCGATGTTGTTCAGCGTCAGGCTGCCGGAGCCGAGCGAGATGGTTTCGCTTTTGCCGCTGGCCAGGGTTACGGCCAAACTGCCCGCGCCGCCGGAAAGCGTGCTGCCGGCCGAACTGATCAGGCCGGAATAAATCTCTTGCCCTTTGGCCAACGAAATATTGGTGAGGTTATAGGTGCCGGTGGCGGCACTGGCACTTACGGTGGCGGTGGCGGCGGCGGTGTTGGTGCTGGTGACGCTGCGGCTGTTGATGGTGGAGAGGTTTTCGATTTTGGAAAGGCTGTCCGACAGGCTTGAGACGGCACCGCTGATGCTGCCCCAGGCGGAAATAATCGCCTTGTCCGACGAAACCTGATTCTGAAGATTGGTGATAGGCGCTTCAAGGCGCTTGGTGACCGTGGCGATTTCTGAGTTGATCGCGGAGGAACTGAGCGAAGACACACTCGACATGGCGCACCTGAAAGAATTGAACAGACACCGGATTGGCCGGGGCAATATGCCCCGGCCTGATTAACCAACCCTTACGGCAGCAGGGAGAGATAGCTCTGCTGCAACTGCGTGGAGGATTTCAACGCCGCCACACCGGACTGCGCCTGGATCTGCGCCTGGGTGAGCTGGTTGGCCACCTGCGGAATATTCGCGTCCTGCACCACGCCCAGCGCCGTGGTCACGTTCTGGCTGGTGGCGTTCAGGTTGTTGATATTCGCGGAGACGCGCTGCTGCACGGCGCCCAGCTGGCCGCCCTGGTTGTTAAGCCCGGCCAGGGCGTATTTGATGACGTTGATGGCGTTGTTGGCGCCGGCGGTGGTGCCAACATTGATGTTCGCCAGGGAGTTAAGCGAGGTAACACCTGCCAGCTTCGCCGAACCACTGACAGTGAAAGCGGCGCTGGACTGGAACTGCACCTGGCCCTGCTGGGTGTCACCCGCGGCGGCGAGATGGCCGGCGAGGGAGGTAACGGTGCCGCCCGCACCTGCGGTGGTGGCGGTGCCGGCGGAGGAAAACTTGATGTTCTGGCCGCTCTGCTGCGCCAGGGTCAGCTTGCCGCTGGCGCTGGAGGCCACGATGCCGCTGGTGCTGGTCTGCTGGTTGATCTGGGACACCACCTCGGAAAGGCTGGAAGCGTTCACCGCGATCGCCCCGCCAATGGTGCTGCCCGAACCGGAGGCTTGTAGCTTGAACTTGATCTTGCCGCTGGCGCTGGCAGCCACGTTGTAGGTTACCGTGTTGGTTGCCTGGGCCTGCACGCCGGTTTTGCCGGAGATGTTGCTGGCGGCTTTGGCAATGGCGGCGGCGGACTCGGTGGCGGTGGTGGTGAAGTTGCCGGAACCGCCGGTCGGGCCGGTAATCGTCACGGCGGCGCCGGTGAATGCACCAGCGGCCGAGACCAGGCCGGACGAGGCGTTGGTGAAGGCGCTGCCCTTTGCGGTGGCATACTCGCCGATATTGGCGGCGGTGGTATTGCCGATGGAAAGGCTCAGCGTCTGGCCTTCATTGGCGCCGACCTGGAACTGCACGCCGGAGAAAGAGCCGTTCAGCAGGTTGATGTTTCTCATTTACATCCCCTTTGTCCTCATCGATCTCGCTGTCGCCTCCATCCTTATGTCGCTGGGCATGATCATGGTTTCGCCGACGCTCATTTCCCTGCCGCTGAAATTGCTGATGTTCGTCTCCATCCATGGCTGGGTGCTGGTGCTCGGCACGTTGGCGAACAGTTTCAAATAATGCCGCTCTACCTCAAGCTCTTGCGGCACGCGTTGGAAATGGGGTTGTCCGCCATTCTGCCTTGCGTGCTGGTGCTGCTCGCCGTCGGCCTCATCACCTCCATCCTGCAGGCCATCTTCCAGATCGAGGACGCCACCTTCGCCTTGCTGCCAAAAACCATGGCGATGGTCATCATCGCCGTCACCGGCGGTTTCGGCGCGCTCGGCGTGTTTGAAGCCTTGGCCAGGAATTTCATCATCAACGCGCCCGCTCTGGTGCATCAGCCGTGGTATTAGACGAACATACCGTCATGCTCTGGTTCGGGCGCTTTTTGTGGCCCTTCCTGCGCATCACGGGGCTGTTTCTCACCGCCCCGTTTTACGGCTCGTCTCTCATCCCCAACATGGTCAAGGCCATGCTGGCGGCGGCGCTGGCGCTTTGCCTCGCCATGTGGCTGCCCGCCTTGCCTGCTTATCCGGCGGACCCGCTCAGTGCCATCTTCACCGGTTTCGTGCAGATCACCTATGGCGCGGTACTGGGCATGGCCATGCAGATCGTCGTTGCTGCCTTCTCAAGCGCTGGCGAGATCATGGGGCAGGCGATGGGGCTTTCCTTCGCGGAGCTGCAATTCCGCGAATCCTCAGGTTCCAGCGCGGTCCTGTCAGACATCATGCTCTGGGCCGGGTTGCTCGGCTATATGGCGGCGGGCGGCCCGGTCTGGGTTTTTGAGGCGCTGGTCAGGTCTTTCGCGCACGGGGCGGGTGTCGCGCCCATCGCCTCCTGGTCCGCCCTGGCATCCCTTGGTGGTAATCTCTTCGTCGCCGCCATTGGTCTTGCCCTGCCGGTCATGGCCGCCACGCTCTGCGTCAACCTTACCGTCGGCCTCACAACTGTTTTTGCCCCCAGCATGAACCTGCTTTCAATCGGCTTCCCGCTGCTCATCCTCACCGGGCTTTGGGTGCTGGTCGCCGCCATTCCTGGCTTCGGCGTTACGGCGCAGCACCTCACCACCCAATGCATGGGCGCTCTCGGCGCGATGCTCCCGCATGGCTGAGGAAAGCGCTGGCGAGAAGAAGCACGCGCCAACCGAGCGCCGGCTTCGCCAGGCCGCCGAGCGCGGCGATGTCCGGCGCTCCCAGGAACTGCCAAAAGCCGCCGCCATCGCGCTGTTTACCCTGCTGGGGCTGGGTGCCGCCGCCGGGCTTGGCCTCCGGCTGCTCAACCTCTTCGCCGCCGCGTTGGACCAGGCCGGCACTGCCCCGCTCTCCGCCGCCTCCTTCTGGGCGCAGGGCATGTTCGCGGGCCTGTTTCCGCTTCTCGCCTTGCTGGCCGCCATCGCTCTGGCTGGCAGCATCGTCTCCGGCGGCTGGGTATTCGCCGCCAATCTGCTGCTGCCGGACTTCTCCAAGCTCATGCCGCAATCCGGGCTGGGGCAGATTTTCTCCGGCCATGGGTTCTCGGAGCATGGCAAATCCATCCTGAAAATCCTCGCCATTGGCGGCACCGGGGCTGCCGTCATTCTCCTCAACCGGGCACGCTTTGCCGCCCTGGCTATGCTGCCATTCCCCGTGCCGGGCGCCATGCTGGGCCTTGCGTTGCAAACGCTGGGCATCATTTGCGTCGTGCTGGTGCTGCTGGCGGCTGGCGATCTTGCCCTGCAAATCTGGCTGCACCGGCATAAGCTGCGCATGTCGGACGATGAAATCCGTGAGGAGATGAAAGACGCGGCGGGTAATCCCCATGTCAAATCCCGCCAGCGCGCCTTGTCCCGCAAGCTCGCCCGCGCCCGGCAGATGCAGCGCATCCCCGAAGCCTCCGTCATCGTCACCAACCCCACCCATTATGCCTGCGCCATTCGCTACCGCCGTGGCGGAGATCGCGCGCCCTTGCTGCTGGCCAAGGGTGTTGGGTTGCTGGCGGAGGAGATCATCACCCGCGCTCGTGCTCATGGCATCCCGGTGGTGCAATCCCCGCCTCTGGCCCGCGCCATTTACCGCCATGTAGAGCCGGACGATCACATCCCGGCGGCACTCTATCGCGCCTGCGCTGAGGTTCTCGCCTATGTCTGGCGATTGCAGCGCTGGCGGTCGCATGGCGGGGCAAAACCACTGCCGCCCAAGCCGCAAGAGGGTGAAATCGAAATCTCCCGCTGGCTTCGCTAATCTTTGCCTTTATTTCGTCGGGGCAAATGCCTAGCTTCTTGGCATGCAGCAAGACGATGCGCCGTTCGCCGCCTTCGCCGCGGAAATTTTCCCGCAATCGCCTTTACGCCAGGCCGTTACCGCCGCGTGCAGACGCGCCGAGTCGGAGGCCATCGCCGGGTTGTACCAGGCCGCCAGCCTGGCTCCGCCCGAGGCCGTAGCGGCGCGCGAGACCGCACTCCAACTCATCCGCGCCGTGCGGGCCGCACCGTCATCCCCGCTTGCCCGGCTGCTGCGCGCCTACCCGCTGGGCAGCGCGGAGGGTCTGGCGCTTATGGGCCTCGCCGAAGCGCTTTTGCGCACGCCGGATGCCGCCACCCGCGATGAATTGCTGCGGGACAAGCTGGCCCGGCGCCATTGGGTCCGGCCCGGCTTGCCGCTCAGCCGCGCCTTGGCGCTGGCCTCCGTGCTTGCCGCCGGCCCGGCCTGGAAACTCGCAGCGCCGTTTGTCCGCGCCGTCGCCATTAAGGCCGTGCGCCGTATTGGCCGCGAATTTGTGCTGGGTGAGACGATGGCCCAGGCACTTATCCGCGCCGCACCCCTTGCCGCGCGCGGCTATCGCTTCTCGTTCGACATGCTGGGCGAAGCAGCAATGACGCAAGACGATGCCGAAGGGTTTTTTCAGTCTTACCGCGCCGCCATCCTTAATTTGAAAGGCGATGCGGATATTCTGAAATCTCCAGGTGTTTCCATCAAACTCTCCGCGCTGCATCCGCGCTACACCCGCGCCCAGCGCACCCGCGTGCTGGCTGAACTGGCGCCGCGTCTCATCGCCCTGGTGAAGCTCGCGCAAGCCCGCAATGTCGGCATTTCCATCGACGCCGAGGAATCCGACCGGCTCGATCTCTCCCTCGACCTTCTTGAAATTCTCTGCCAAGAACCCGCATTTTCCGGGTGGGACGGTATCGGCTTCGTCGTCCAGGCTTATGGTAAGCGCGCCCCGGCAGTCATCGCGTTTTGCGCCGATCTCGCCAGCCGCACCAACCGCCGCATGATGCTGCGGCTCGTCAAAGGCGCCTATTGGGACCAGGAGATCAAACACGCCCAGCTCGGCGGGTTTGAGGATTTCCCCGTATTCACCCGGAAAATCCACACGGACATCGCGTATCTTGCCTGCGCCCGGCAGATGCTGGCGCTGTCCACGCTCTACCCGCAATTCGCGACCCATAATGCCAACACCATTGCCGCCATCCTGGCCATGGCGGGCAATGCGGATTACGAGTTTCAATGCCTGCACGGCATGGGCGAGGAAATTTACAATGCCGTGCGCGCCTTGCCCAATGCGCGCCCTTGCCGCATCTACGCGCCGGTCGGCCCGCATAAAACGCTGCTAGCCTATCTTGTGCGCAGGCTTCTGGAAAACGGCGCCAATTCCTCCTTCATTCACAAGTTGCACGATCTCGCCATCCCGCCCGAGACATTGTGGGACGACCCGGTGGCTGAAAGCCAGGCGCTCACCCCACCCGGCGCGCCGCATCCATCCATTGCCCGCCCGCCCGAGATATTCGGCCCAGCGCGCCAAAATTCGGCGGGGCTTGATCTCGCGGACGAATCCCTTCTCGCCAGCCTGGCGGACGAACTCACGGCCGGTTTCGCAACTCCCGCCATCTCTCTCGCGGCGGATGTGGATATCGAAACCGCCTTCGCCGCCGCGCAAGCCTATACCCCGCCGCCGCCGGGTGAGCGCGCGCAAATTCTGTTCCATCTCGCTGACTACCTCGAACGCCACCGCGCGCCGATTGTCTCTCTGTTGGTCCAGGAAGCCCGCCGCACAATCCCGGATGCGCTGGGCGAGTTGCGCGAGGCAGTGGATTTTTGCCGCTATTACGCCACGGAAATCGAGCATTGGCTGGCGGAGACGCATCTGCCGCTTGGCACCGTCATCTGCATCAGCCCCTGGAATTTTCCGCTTTCCATTTTTCTGGGGCAAATCGCGGGGGCTTTCGCGGCGGGCAACGCGGTCGTCGCCAAACCAGCGGAGGAAACTCCGGCCATCGCCGCCCTCGCGGTACAGTTGGCGCATGAGGCCGGTTTGCCACGCGCCGCGCTGCATCTTTTGCAAGGCGATGGCACACTCGGCGCGGCACTTGTCGCTGACCCCCGCTGCCATGGCGTCGTGTTCACGGGTTCGCTGGAAGCAGCACGCGCCATCAACATCAGCTTGGCGCAACGGCTGAACCCGGATGGAAGACCCGTGCCGCTCATCGCTGAAACCGGCGGGCTGAACGCGATGATCGTCGATTCCACCGCGCTGCCGGAACAGGCGATCGCGGATATTCTGCTCTCCGCCTTCAACTCCGCCGGGCAGCGCTGCTCGGCCTTGCGGCTTCTATGCGTGCAGCAGGAGATCGCGGCGGATTTTCTTCCCCGGCTGCACGCGGCCATGCGCGAGCTTTGCGCCGGCCCGCCGGACAGGCTCGCCAGCGATCTCGGCCCGCTCATCACCAAGGCCGCCGCCGCCCACATCCACGATCATATCGCGGCGATGCGTGCGCAAGCCTGCCCCGTCATCCAGGGTGCCGCGCCGGAGGAAGCGGAATACCTGCCGCCCACGATCATCGAAATCCCCGATCTTTCCTTCATGACGCAGGAGGTTTTCGGTCCGGTCCTGCATGTGCTGTGCGTCTCCCATGCGGAGCTTGCCAATTTGCCTGCCCGCATCAACACGCTTGGTTACGGGCTTACCTTCGGCGCGCATGGGCGCATCGAGTCGCGGCTGCGGCATTGGGCGGACTCCATCAATGCGGGCAATATCTATATCAACCGCAACATCATCGGCGCGGTGGTGGGCGTGCAGCCTTTCGGCGGCCAGGGGCTCTCCGGCACCGGGCCAAAGGCTGGCGGCCCGCTTTATCTGCACAGGCTGCTG
>JAGWOU010000056.1 GCA_028870815.1 Rhodospirillales bacterium
CAACCGCGCATCCTCACGTAACCGCCCAGTGGAATCGCCGAAACCTGCCACACCGTACCGGATTTCGCCTGGCGCTTGAACAACGCCGGACCAAAACCGATCGAAAATGTCTCCACCGTCACGCCCTGGCTGCGCGCGGCGAGATAATGCCCCATCTCATGCACAAAGATCAGCACGCCGATATCGACGATGAAGGCGAGGATCGTGCGCAATATGTCGAACATCTCAGGCTGCCTTGGCTTTCGCCAGCGCCTCGGTGGCGGCAATGCGGGCGGCGGCATCCACGGCCAGCACAGCGGCAATGTCCGGCACCGGCGGAGCGCCCAGCGCCTGCATTACAGCCTCAACGGTCCCCGCGATATCCAAAAAGCCGATCTTGCGGTCCAGAAAGGCCGCCACGGCCACCTCGTTCGCGGCGTTCAGCACCGCGGGTGCACCGGCACCGGCGGCCAGCGCCTCGCGCGCCAGGCGCAACGCGGGAAAGCGCACCTCATCGGGCGCATGAAATTCAAGCCGGCAAACCTGCGCCAGATCCAGCCGTGGCGCCTGGGTGGCCAAACGCTCCGGCCATGCCAAGGC
Source organism: Rhodospirillales bacterium (assembly GCA_028870815.1). Classification (GTDB taxonomy): domain Bacteria; phylum Pseudomonadota; class Alphaproteobacteria; order Acetobacterales; family Acetobacteraceae; genus Acidocella. The sequence continues at coordinate 580 of JAGWOU010000056.1, forward strand.
ATGTGCAATGGGACTGCGCATATCCGGCGCGCCAAGCTGCGCCAGCACCGAGCCATCGGCGTAGCAAACCATGCCGTGGATCACCGATTGCGGGTGCACCAGCACTTCGATTTTCTCGGAAGGCAGCGAGAATAATCTTGCAGCTTCAATAACTTCAAGACCTTTGTTGAACATCGTCGCGCTGTCGATGGAGATTTTCGCGCCCATCGACCAGACGGGGTGCTGCAACGCCGCCTCGCGGGTGATGCCGCGCATATCCTCCAGGCTGTGGTTACGGAACGGCCCGCCGGAAGCCGTGAGCACGATCTTGTCCACCGCCTTGGCATTGCCGTCGGCCATCGCCTGCAAAATGGCGTTATGCTCGGAATCCACCGGCAGCAGCGTCGCGCCGGCGGCCTCCACCTCACGCAAAAACACATCCCCCGCCGAAACCAGCGACTCCTTGCACGCGAAGGCAATGGTGCCGCCCTGGCGCACGGACGCCAGCGTGGGCTCCAACCCTGCCGTGCCGGTAATGGCGCACATCGTCCAATCCGCCTTGCGTCCGGCCGCCTCCAGCACGGCCTTGCGCCCGCCAGCCACGTCCAGCCCGGTGCCAGCCAGCGCCTCGCGCAAGTCAGGCAGCAGCGCCTCCTCAGAAATAACGGTAACGTCCGGCCGGAACTTGCGGGCCTGGGCGGCCAGCAGCGCCACATTGCGCCCGCCGATCAGGCTGCAAATTTCATAGGCTGACGGGTTTTCTTCTACGAGATCAAGCGTTTGTGTGCCGACGCTGCCCGTGGAACCCAGGATTGTCAGCCGCTTCACCCCCATAGTCCCATGCCTCCATGCATGCTGGCCGCAAGCAGCACCGCCACTGGTGCTGCCGTCAAAAACCCATCCAGCCGGTCGAATAATCCGCCATGGCCGGGAATCGTCCGGCCAGAATCCTTCACGCCCAGTTTGCGCTTGATGGCGCTTTCCAGCAAATCGCCCGCTTGGGCGATAAAGCTCAGCACCAGCCCGGCCCCAAAAGCATAGCCAGGCGCTCCCAGCGTCACCGCCGCCAACCCGGCCCCGCAGGCCCCACCCAGGGCCAATCCGCCAAGTGCACCGCTCCAGGTTTTACCCGGCGAAATCCGTGGCGCCAGCTTCCGCCCGCCCAGCAACCGCCCGACCGCATAGGCGCCGATATCCGTGCCCCAGATCACTAGAATCAGAAACGCCGTATCCTCGAGCCCTACAACTGGGCGGTCACGCAGCCAGATCATGCAAACACCGGCAAACCCGGCATAAGGCACCCCGGCAGCAGCAAAACGCCCCAACACAAACCAAGCCGCCAATCCTATAAATATAACGGCTTGCAGCCCAGCGTTAACGCCAAAAACCTCTGTTATCGCCCATATCAGCAGCAGCAATCCGGCGAACGCCCACGCCTGACGCAGCTGTGCCAGCTTTGCCCATTCATGGCCAAGCCCAACCATCGCCACACCAATCATTATCTCCCAGGCCAGGCCACCCCGCCAAAGGCAGAACAAGGCCAGCGGCCCCAGCACCAGCGCCGAAGCAGCACGGACGGAAAGATCGGCCCAGCGGTTACTCACCACTGGCTTATCCATGGGTTCAGACAGGGCGGGCACCGAACCTGCGCTCCCTGCCGGCATATTCCTCCAGCGCGTCGGCAAAATCGCTCCCGCAGAAATCCGGCCAGAGGGTTTTGGTGAACAATATCTCCGCATAGGCAAGCTGCCAGAGCAGGAAATTGCTGACCCGCTGCTCACCAGAGGTCCGAATGACGAGATCGGGGTCTGGGATTCCGGCGGTAAACAGCAGGCTTCCAAAATTCTGCTCATTCAATTCCGCAGGCTTCATGCCGGCTTCAATGGCACGGCGCGCCGCCGCCACAATCTCCGCCCGCCCGCCATAGGAAAGGGCCAGCACCAGGGTCAGGCGCTTGTTATTCGCCGTCTTCCGCTCAGCCGCTTCCAGCTCCTGCGCCAGGGCATCGCCAAACCGCTCGCGCTCGCCGATTACTTTCAGCCGCACGCCCTCCGCGTGCAGTTCCGCCAGTTCCGAGCGCAGATAATGCTTGAGCAGGAAGGTAAGATCCTGCACCTCGCCCGCCGAGCGTTGCCAATTCTCCGAGGAGAAGGCGAACAGGGTGAGATACTGCACGCCATGGTTCACCGCCGCCTCAATGGTCCGGCGCACCGCCTTCGCACCCTCCCTGTGGCCCGCCACGCGTGGCAGCCCCCTGGCGGCGGCCCAGCGCCCGTTGCCATCCATGATGATGGCCACATGCACGGGCACTGAATGAGAGGCGGCGTCTGCCATCAGACCTGCCGGATATCCTTTTCTTTCTCTGCGAAGCTGTCATCAACACGCTTGACGTAGCCGTCAGTCAGCTTCTGCACCTGATCAGCCCAATCCCGCTCCTCATCTTCGGAGATTTCGGACTTCTTCTGCAAGGCCTTGATCTGTTCCATGCCGTCGCGGCGCACGCCACGCACCGCGATGCGCGCGGCCTCGGCGTATTTATTCGCGGTTTTCACGAGTTCGATACGCCGTTCCTCGGTCAGCACCGGCAGCGGCACGCGAATCGTCTGCCCGTCCGGCTGCGGGTTCAGCCCCAGCCCGCAATCACGGATGGCGGCGACGGTGGAGTTCACCATGGAGCGGTCCCAAACCTGCACGGTGATCATCCGCGCTTCCGGCACGGCGATCGTCGCCACCTGGTTCAGCGGCATCATCGTGCCATAGGCTTCCACCTTCACCGGCTCCAGCAGAGCCGGGCTGGCGCGGCCGGTTCTAAGCCCGGAAAATTCGCGCCGCAGCGCCTCCAAGGCGCCGTCCATGCGGCGGGTAAGGTCGGTTTTTATGGAGTCTAAATCGGCCATGTGACGAACCTTCTTTTTAGTTCTCGATAATCCGGGTGAACAGGCCCTCGCCGCGCATAACGGCGGCAAAAGCGCCAGGAGCATGGATATTAAACACCAGAATCGGCAGCTTATTCTCGCGGGAAAGCGAGATCGCGGCGGCGTCCATCACGTTCAGGTCGCGCGCCAGCACGTCCAGATAGGTCAATTCCTCGTACCGGCGGGCATCGGCCACCTTACGCGGGTCGGCGGAATAAACGCCGTCCACCTGGGTGCCCTTCAGCATCGCGTCGCACTTCATCTCGGTAGCGCGCAGAGCGGCGGCGGTATCGGTGGTAAAGAACGGATTACCCGTACCGGCGCCAAAAATTACCACCCTGCCCTTTTCCATATGCCGCTCGGCGCGGCGGCGGATATAGGGCTCGCAAACCGACTCCATGGAAATGGCGCTCTGCACGCGGGTAGGCACGCCCATCTTTTCCAGCGCGGACTGCATGCCCAGCGCGTTCATCACCGTGGCCAGCATGCCCATGTAATCGGCCTGGGCGCGGTCCATACCCGCCGCCGCCCCGGCGATGCCGCGGAAAATATTGCCCCCGCCGATCACCAGGCAAACCTGAACCCCCATGGCGACCACATCGCGCACATCGGCGGCGATGGCGTTCACCGTCTCCGTATCCAGCCCGTAATCGCGCTTGCCCATCAGGGCCTCGCCGGAAACCTTCAGCAGAACGCGCTTGTACTCGGATGGGCTGGTCATGGAAGGTCCTTATAGTAAGGGCGGTACCAGGCACAACGCCCGGACCGCCCATGGGTAGCGCAAAGGCGGAAAGGATTAAACCCCGGCCGCCGCCGCGACTTCAGCCGCGAAATCAGAGACTTCCTTCTCGATGCCTTCGCCGAGCGTAAAGCGAACGAAACGGGATACGTTGGCACCTGCCTTCTTCACCACGTCCTTCACCTTGCTCTCGCCGTCATGCACCCAGACCTGCTCCAGCAGCACCACGTCCTCGTAATACTTCTTCACACGACCCTCGACCATCTTCTCAATAATGGCTTCGGGCTTGCCCGAGGCACGGGCCTGATCGGAGAGCACGCTTTTCTCACGCTCCAGCGCCGCCGGGTCCACTTCCGCGACAGAAAGCGCATCCGGGCGAGTGGCGGCCACATGCATGCCGATCTGCCGGCCAAGCTGCTCCAGCGCCTCGTTGGCGTTGCCTTCCAGGCCCACGATCACACCGATCTTGCCCAGACCCGGCTTCAGCGCGCCATGGATATAGGCGGCGGCGGTGCCGCCGGGCACGTTGATCACGGCGACACGGCGCACATTCATGTTCTCACCGATGGTGGCGACCAGATGCACGGCTTCGTCAGCCACGGTACGGCCGGTGCCCGGATAAGCGGCGGCTTTCAGCGCCTCCACATCCTCGCCCACATCCAGCGCCAGCTTGGCGACAGTCTCGACATAAGCCTGGAAGGCCTCGTTGCGAGCCACGAAATCGGTCTCGGCATTGATCTCAACCACGGCAGCCTTGCCGGGCGCCAGGGCAACGCCAACCAGCCCTTCGGCGGCCACGCGGCCAGATTTCTTCGCGGCGGCGGAAAGGCCCTTCTTGCGCAGCCAGTCAATGGCGGCTTCCTTGTCGCCATTGGTCTCAACCAGCGCCTTCTTGCAGTCCATCATGCCAGCGCCGGTGGTCTCGCGCAGGTCCTTCACCAGGGCAGCGGTAATTTCGGCCATGTGTTTGCTCCTCATCACGTGTTTGCGCGGCACCCGGAGCGGGCACCGCGCGTCATTTCTCGAAATTCGCTCCGCCTCTCGGCGTGGCGGAAAATCAGCCTTCGGCTGGCAGCTCGTCCATCACCGGCTCGGCGGCGGCGCCCAGATCAACGCCGGAAGCGCCCAACTCAGCGGAGATGCCATCCAGCACCGCGCCGGCAACCATGTCGCAATAGAGCGTGATGGCGCGGATCGCGTCGTCATTACCCGGGATCGGGTAGGTCACGCCCGCGGGGTCGGAGTTGGAGTCGAGGATGGCGACAACCGGGATGCCCAGCTTGTTGGCTTCCTCGATGGCCAGCTTCTCCTTGTTGGTGTCGATCACGAACAGGATGTCCGGCAGGCCGCCCATGTCCTTGATGCCGCCCAGGGCGCGTTCCAGCTTCTCCCGGTCGCGGGTGAAGTTCAGGATTTCCTTCTTGGAATAGCCATGCGTCTCGCCGCCCAGCATCTCGTCCATCTGGCGCAGGCGCTTGATGGAACCGGTGATGGTCTTCCAATTGGTGAGCATGCCGCCCAGCCAGCGGTGATTCACGTAATACTGGCCGCAGCGCTGCGCGGCATCGGCCACGTAGTCAGCGGCGGCGCGCTTGGTGCCCACAAACAGCACGCGGCCACCGGCGGCGGTCACGTCGCGGATCGCCTTCAGGGCGCGCTCGGCCAGGGGAACGGTCTGCTGCAGGTCGATAATGTGGACTTGGTTGCGCACGCCGAACAAATACGGCGCCATACGCGGGTTCCAGCGGCGGGTATTGTGGCCAAAATGCACGCCGGCCTCAAGCAGCTGGCGCAGGGAAACGTCGGGAAGTGCCATTGGCAGTTCTCTTTCCTAAATCAATCCGGTTCTATCCTCCGCGGGGGAAGCATCCGGCTTCAGAGCCTGAAGCGAACACCGGACCTTTTGGCTCTCGCCAGGAAAGGCCCCCGCGTGTGAATTTGCCCGCACAATGCAGGCGGGCGCCGTATCGCGCATTTTTGCGCAAAGTTCAACCCGATTTGACAGCGCGTCAGCCCCAGCCGACCGTCCCACCCTTCCAAAAATACAAAAAGAGGTGGCAAAGCCACCCCTTCCGGTTCCGCGCGAAAGGCAGGGATTAGAATTTGTAACCGACGCCGAAGCCGACAACCGTGGGGTCCAGCCCGGTCATCGCATGAATGGCGCCATGGTCCAGCCGAGCAGCGGTGGGCAGGATCATCTGCTTCACATCCATATTGACGCTCCAATTGTCCTGCACCGGAACGTCAAAACCCACGTCGAAAGACGGGCCAATGGCCGTGCGCAGGCCAAGCTTGTCGCTGGTCCCCAGAAGTTGAGCACTCGGGCTAGTACCGTAGAAGAAAGCCACGGTTACACCCACGCCAACATAAGGTCGGACAACGCCGATCTGTGGAAAGTGCCATTGCGCCGTCAGCGTTGGCGGCAAGACCCAGGTGGAACCCAGCGTACCGCCATTGCCCAGCGCACCGCCCTTCGCGGTGATTGTGTGCCGGCTGGTTGCCGCGATCAGCTGAACGGAAAGGTTCGGGGTCACGAAGTAAGACGCATCCACTTCCGGCGAAACGCCAGTGGAGATGCCTAGACGCGCGCCCGGAACGCCGGTGATATGACTGTTGATGTTCTGAGGAATGACCCCGATGATACTCAGATGGGTCATTACGTCCCCGGCCTGATAGCCCGTGGGGCCGGAAAAGAGGCTGTACCCCTCCGCCAGGGCCGGTGTTACGGCCGCGCCGGCGAATAAAACGGCGGCGGCTGTACGGAATAAAAACTTCATCGCGTAAGGCTCCAAACTGACTTAACGAGCCTTCGCTACCCTCGGCCTCCATGCTTTTCTTTGATCTGAAACAAAAATTCCCGGCAGTGCCGGGAACTTTAAGGCATGTGGCATTTTTACATAGTGCCAGGCAGCCGGTGCGGATGCGCCCACACCGGCCAAAGCCAGGCTTAGAGCGCGATGACTTTAGGTTCGCTCGCTTTGCGAGCGGAACTGAAGTCTGAATCGCCCTCTAATTCATAGATTCAGAGACGGATTCAGACATGAGAGCGATCGCTGGGGCGATTCGATCTCATGTCATCCGGCTCTAGGCCAAAAGCGGCCCCCAGGAGGGATCGGAGGCATAAGTGGGGGTATCCACCAGGCGCTCGTTGAACCCGTCCACACCGATCGTCACCAAGTTGGAGCTGTGGCCCGAACCCGTGGGGGTCTGGCGGCAGAACATGATCACGCGGCCATTCGGGCAGAAGGTGGAGCATTCCACCAGGAAGCCCTGGGAGAGTATCCGCTCGCCCGTGCCATCCGGCGCCATCACGCCGATGGAAAATCCGCCTGACCCCCAGAATGTGTAGGAGATCAAATCCCCGCGCGGCGACCAGCATGGCTCGGCATACTGGCCAGGACCGAAGGAGATACGCTTCACCCCAGAGCCATCCGCGTTCATCACGAAAAGCTGCTGGTTGCCGTCGCGGTCAGAGTTAAAGACGATCTGCGAACCATCCGGCGAATAGCAGGGTGTCACGTTGATGGAGTTGCTGTCGGTCAGCTCCGTCACGCCGCCGCCGCCAAGGCCGGTCTTCACAATCGCGGCGCCGCCATTGCGCGAAACGGACATCAGCAGCGAATTGCCATCCGGCGAGAAGCGCGGGCCGATGGTCATTTCCCCGAACCCGCCAACAAGCTGCGTCGCGCCGGATTGCAGGTCGAACAGATAGACGCGGGGGTTGGTACCGTCCCGGTAACTCACGAACGCCAATTGCTGGCGGGCGGGATTATACTGGGGCGACAGCGCCATGTTGGCGCCACTGGTGAGAAACTGCACGTTCGCACCGTCGTAATCCATCACCGCGAGGCGGCGGATGGGGCTCGTCACCGGCCCGGAAACAGAGATGAAGGCGACACGGCTGTCGAAATACCCCTTCTCCCCGATCATCTGCTGGTAAACGGTGTCCGCGATGATATGCGCGATGCGCCGCCAGTTATCCGGGGTGGTGGTATAGGCCGTGCCCTGCACCTGCGCTTGCTGCTGCACATTCCAGAGCCGGAATTCCACCCGCAACTGGCCACCACCGGCGTCCTGTACGTCGCCCGTAACCAGCCCCTGCGCGCCCAGCAGGCTCCAGTTCTGCCACACCGGCGTGCCGTTATTCATGGAATTCGGCACGAAGCTCGAAGGGTCGATGGCGCGGAACAGCCCGCAGCGGGAAAGATCGTCGGTGATTACCTGGGTGATCTGCGCCCCCACGCCCTGCGTGTCGAACGGCGAGATGGCAATGGGAATAGGCGCGTTCTGTGCGCCGCTCACCTGAATGGCCGGGCCGTTATTCGAGGTCGCCGGCGCGCTTTGGGCAAAGGCGGCGGGGCCGG
>JAGWOU010000504.1 GCA_028870815.1 Rhodospirillales bacterium
AGTGCAAATCTGTGAGATTGAACTGTTAGGCGTGAGCATTTTGCTCACGCCTAACAGCCTCATGATTTAAATTCGAAGCCGCATTCACGGCATCTATATAAGCGTAGAACGTTCTTATCGATTTCCGTGCCGATGGCATGACCGGCAAAAGCACCCCAAGCAAAGCCAACAAGACTTCCTGTGATGGCACCGGTAACCGTAGCCGGTAATCGCCGGCTGACGACACAAGCTATGGCAGCCCCATTAACAGCCCCGATAGTGGCCCCATTAAAGCCAGCGGCAATAATGGCACCTAACACACCACCAACTACGGCGCCTGCTTTTCGACCGGTGGACTGCAGGGAGCAATGGGGCGAGCCGCATGCAGAGCATATGGCCGTTTCTACCGGTTTAAACGCCTCTTCTGCGCAATCCATGCTGATCATCCCACCTTGTCGAACAGCCGCTTGGCCCGCTGTTCGAGGTCGAGGCGGCCATCCTGGTTCTCACGACGGCGTGCTATGGCCGTTATGCCCTGAACAAAATCGAAGACGCTCTCCGGCGGGTGTCCCTCCTCATTCAGCACGGTCTTGATGATCTTGGTGCAGTCATTCTTGCTGAATCCCTGGTCCTTCAGGAATGTCTGCCGCTCGTCATCCGTGCGGGCCACAATGGTCTCCCGCGCGGCCTTTACCCCGGCGATGAACCCTTGCGGGCTGGAGTTGGCAAAGCTCTCCAGGGCCGGGGCGACCTCATGGGCAAAGCGGTTGCCGGCATATTTACTGTGGCGGATGACGATTTCCTCGAAGCCTTCAACCCCCCACAGATTCCGGTTCTGGCAAACGCCGCGAAGATAGAAGCTGGCAATGCCCAGCGTCTTGGAGCCAACCTCGGAGTTCCAGCAATAGAACCCGCGGAAGAAGAGATCGGGTGAGCCATCAGCCAGCTTCCCAGCCTCGATCGGATGCGTGTCATCTACCAGGAACATGAAGACATCACGGTCGCTAGCGTACAATGTCGTGGTGTCGGTGGTGACATCGACATAGGGATTATAGGTCGAGGTCGACCAATCCAGTGCGCCGGGTACTTTCCACCTTGTATCGCCAATACCATTGCCGGCGATCTGGCGGACGGCGCTGACCAACTCGTGGTCGAAGATGCGGCCATAGGTTGGGCCGGTCGCTGCCCGAAGTTCTTGGCGGCCATCGTCTAACTCGAGGATTTTGACTTGCTCCGACCGCTGGTTTGAGAGACCGTATTGCAGATTGATGCCAGCCAGCGCGGCGGGCATGTCCCTGAGATAGCCTGCCGGGGCACCAACCAGATTGCACAGCTGGCCAAAGCTCCAATGGGTGGGCGCCAGTGGCGTATCACTGCCCGGCAGAATGACGGTCAACGCATCCGCCTCGTTCTGCGGGGCTTGGACACGGACATCACGGCTTGCCACCGTGCGGGTACGGGAGCGTTCCGCACGTGATGCCACAGAGGCATAAAGCGTATCCAGGGTGAGATAGCGCTCATCGGCAGGACGAGAATACCATTCCGAGGCGGCGCGG
>JAGWOU010000505.1 GCA_028870815.1 Rhodospirillales bacterium
GAAGCCAGCACCAGCGCGCCGAGCGGACCCATCTGCTCCACCTGATATTGCAGCCCGAACCGCAGGCCGAAATCATCCGCGCCGGTCTGCCGGGCCGCGACCTCGAAGAGATGGCAATAGTGATTCAGGCTGAGGCGGATGGAGGGGTTTTCCAACTCCGAAAGACGCAGCCGCGCGGCGCCAAAAATGCGCTCGGCATCGCCGCCGCACTGGCCAATCACGCCGCCAACGCCCACGGCCGCCGCGGCGGATATGCGCGGTTCCATGCCCATGCCCATCGCCTTCCAGGAAACTTTGTTTATGCCAAGGCAAGACTCATTTCAACACAAAGCATTCGCACAATAAACGTGCACAAATGGTTTATTCTATAAACAAACAAAAATAGAGATGACTTTTTCAGCTTAATTTGACGCCAAATGTCAAGCGGCGGGCACGCGGGATGCCGTCTTATCATCGCCTGAAATTCAATTGGCATGAAACTGCCCGGCAAAGGGGCGGTGAAAGCAAAGGAGCGCAAGGATGGACGATCTGCATTTACCCGCGAGCGCGGGGCCTGGCCTGGCCAGCACGCCGCGCCACCCAATGACCCCGCTGGACGCCGGCGAGATCCGCCAGGTTGTGGCGATTATCCGCGCTGATGCGGCATTTGGCGCGGATTTCCTGTTCGAGGTGATCGAGTTGAAGGAACCGCCCGCCGCCTGCGAGGACGGAAAAGCCTGGCCACGCGAGGCGCGGGCCAATGTGTTCCTGGCGGATAAGCCGGGCGTGTGGCGGCTGAGCATCTCCCTGGCCGACGGTGTGGTGACAGCCAAGAGCTTCCACCCGGAGGCACGGCCGATGATCCAACTGGAGCAGTTCATCCAGATCGAGGATATCGTGCGCGCGCACCCGGATTTCATCGCCGCCTGCGCCAAACGCGGCGTGACCGATATGAGCAAAGTATGCGTGGACCCGTGGTCCGCCGGGAATTTCGGCGTGCCGGGCGAGGAGGGCGGTTATCTCTCTCACACATTCTGCTGGCTGCGGCTGTATGAGAATGAGAATTTCTACGCCCACCCGATCGAGGGCATCAACGCCGTGGTGGACATCAAGGCGGGCAAGGTAATCCGTGTGGATGATTACGGGGCCAGCGTGCCGGTGCCGATGGGCGAGTTCAATTACGAAGCGCAGTTCCGCACCGAGTTCCGCAAGGCGCTGAAGCCGCTGGATATCATTCAGCCGGAAGGCGCGAGCTTTGTGCTGGATGGACGCGTGATCACCTGGGACAAATGGCGCTGCGTGATCGGCTTTAATGCCCGCGAGGGGCTGACGCTGCACGACATTTCCTATGATGGCCGGCCGATTGTGAACCGCGCTTCCATCGCGGAAATGGTGGTGCCATATGGCGTGCCGGAGAACGGGCATTTCCGCAAAAACGTGTTCGATATCGGCGAATACGGGCTGGGGAAACTCACCAACTCGCTGACGCTGGGATGCGATTGTTTGGGGCATATCGCTTACCTCGACGCAGATTTGAACACGATGCACGGCGAT